>DBCM01000036.1 GCA_002293045.1 Flavobacteriales bacterium UBA958
CCTAGCCGCTCGGCCACGAGACCAATGTGAGCGTAAAAGTAAAGAAAACCCTGAGATTCTACAAATACTTATTGCTTAATCAGCTTTACTGAATAGAATCGTCCGTTCTGATTAATAGAAACGTGAAATAACCCTGATGGACTAATAAAACCTTCCTGATTCTCGCCGTTCCACGTTATTTTTGAACTGTTGTTTTCAACTGCAGCCGATAAATCCTTTACTAATTTACCTTGTGCATTGTAAATAAACACTTGCGTCCCTAGGGTCAATGGCTCATCAAATTCCAAGGTGAGGTCTCCGTCGGTCAATGGATTCGGGTGTATTTTTACCCCCATAGAATTCATTCCAGGAAACTCAGAAAGGCTTGCACTTACCAATTCGCTTAAATTATAGTTTTCATCCCCAGGCTGATACAACAAGTAGTGATAATAAACAATAAACATTTCATCGGTGGTGTTTTCTCCGAATTGCACATTTTGTGGGGGTGTATTTGGATTAAATGGGTTATTTGCCGTGTTGTTAAAGACCGCCTCCCCTTTAAATTTATAGCCTGCTGGAATTTTTTGCAAATTCGAAAAGGTATAGAACCCTTGCCAATGGAAGTCCCAATTTGGGATGTTAATGTGTTTAAGGGTGTCTAGGTTATTAGGAGCCAAGGCATAGGATTTAATGGATTGACCTAATAAGTGCATGTGAGGCATGACGGACAAGGCAGAAACTGCCACTGGAACACCGCCATTATTTGGATATTGGGCTGTCAAGGTTGTTACCTGATTCGCCGGTAAATTAAAATTAAAATCCGCAATAATTGGGTCAGCTGATACTTGCCTTATACCTGTGGTACCCGGGGGATAAAAGTGTAGGATTACTTTGGTACTGTCAAGCATGCCCGCGCTCCCGCTAGGATAATGCATGGCAAAATAAATATTGGAACCAGGGCCAATATCCACACCCAGTTTTAGCGGTGCCGCTGAAGGGAAAATTAGGGGTGCCGCGCCAGGAACATAGGCAGAAAGGAGCTTAGTGGTAGCAGCGCTAGGGCTGGAGCAGAACCCACTCGTATTCGTAGATTCAACCCCGTTGTGATCAATATACACCAGTGCGTGGTGAACGATTTCCATGTTGCCTGGAATCACCTCTACCGCTTTAATAATTCTTGTTTCTGTGAGGTTTGTAGGCACGGAAAAACAAACGTAATCATCCGATTGAATCGATGCATTGGAGATGTAATTAGGCATTTTTACCATAAGATCTCCTGCCCCTAAAACAGAACCGGCATTGTACACGGGAGGAGGAGGTGTCTGTGCGGAATTCCCTTCGGGAAAGCCGTTGTTTAACCAATTGAGCAAGGTGTTCTTTTCTGCAGCAGTAAGCGCCCGGTCATGAAGGTATTGTTGGTAATTATTATCGGGTGGCCATGGCGGCATTTGATGAGCAGCTCCTGGGGAAATTGCCGCATAAATGGAGGCTGCCATGGGAGAAGATTCCTGATAGGTCATCAATGAAAAAGGCGCTATACCACCGTTATGGTGACAGGAAGTGCATTTATTGTAGAAGATTTGCGCTACGTCTCCACTCCATGTTTGGGCATATCCATTCGCTGCGTAAATAAACATGCTCAGGTAAATAAGACCTAAAAATCGTGCTTTCATATGTTTAAAATATAATAGGTTAATGCTCTCTATGATGCATTCCTCAGTCCGTTGGTTGCCTCAGGTTTATTATTTTATAAAATTAATGGATTATCAGTGTTTTTACCCCCGTTTTTCCATTTGATAATGTAAACATAACCAAATAATTACCCGGCCTCACGCCCAATAAATCGATTTGAGCCATGGAGGCGTGCGGCGTATGACGAAAGATTTCCCTCCCTTGAATATCCTTCACGGCAAGCTCTTTAATCTCTGCTTCAAGCGTTGAAATTATAACATGTGTGGTAGAGGGATTCGGATACAAAGAAACCCTTGAGTCAAGGTTTTTGTCCTCAATTCCCAATATACAAACTTCATCCACCGCGGTTCCATCGCAATATAAGGTAGGATAAAGTATTGCTTGTTGTAACGGGGCATTCGCGACTTGCAGCGGGGCTTCGTTACAGCCTAACTGAGTAACCAAAAAATCCCGAATAAAACGCTCGGTCGTGTCCATATATGCATTGTTGCCGATGTAAGGAACATGACCCGCTCCGGAGAACGTATAAAACTCACTTGACACGTTTACAGCACATGCTCGTTCATGAAGCATACGACTTCCGTCCAAATACATTAAAGCGGTCCCCGGATTTACGATTCCCCGATTATATTTTACCGTACCATCCGCAGTACCGTGAATAGACACCATTGGCACATCACCGGCTTCTAACCAACTATACTGCGCCAAGGCACCGCATAAATTTATTACTCCCTTTACTGTTGAAGAATATCCTGGATTGCCGCTGTTTCCATTTAGACCACCGAGCTGATTAATCGTTGCTTGGTTCAAATAATCAGAAATTTCACAAATGTCATCTAAGTACGCTACGTGTAACGCGGTAATGGCGCCAGCAGAACTTCCACCGACATAAATTTGATTCGTATCAATGCGATAGGTGTCTGTAGTTTGTTTGTCTTTATAAAAAAAGCGAATTGCCGCTTTTAGATCTTGTACCGCACGAACGACTGCTTTTACTGCATTCGCCGAATCAATGGGAAAGAACCCAAGTCGGTAGTCAATGGAAGCACACGCGTATCCCTTGCGCGCAAAACGCTGTGATAAAGCCGTCATGTCTGGATCTGTTTTAGATCCGCCTAAAAAGCTACCTCCATGCACCCAAATAATGAGTGGTCTACTCAACTCCGCATCACCTGTTGGCTCGTAAAAGTCCAATTTCAGTGAGTTATTAGCCCCCGAAAATGTGGTGTTGGAGCCATATGTGATATTACTTGTTAAGGTGTGATTTGCGAATACTTCCGAGGCATAGCGTCCGTTTTGACAAGGCTGAGCAAATGAATTTGTTACTAACAGTGTAAAAGAAATAACTAAATAAGAATAGAACTTTTTCATGGGTTTAGGTTAAGGGAATAAAATGGCATTGTAATTCAATGCATTAATTAAAGGAATTTTAGCGGTAAACGTTTTATTGATGGCTTTGATAAATTCATTCGCCAACAAGGCATTTCCTCTGGAATTCAAATGAATTCCATCTAAAGAAAATGCACCTCCTGAAACGAATGTGGCAGATAGTGACGCACCATTGTACGTAAATCCGGAAGATAATTTGTCGTAAAAAGCCCCTGTTTCCACCAAGGCGAAACCATACGCAGTTGCCTTTTGTCTGATTGCTGCATTAAACAGATTAATGCGATTTTGAATCTCATTAAGTTCCGCAAGTGTGAGCACAAATTCATTCCTAAAGGGAAATATGGAGCCCATTTGATTGCATTTTACCGAATCTAAAGGGGCGGTTAAGAGTATTTTCTCGCCAGGAACAGCTGGCCGTACACCGAACATTCCCGCATTTGGGTCTGCAACCATAAATGGATTTGCACCAACCACAAATGAAAATCCAAGAGGATTGTAAATTTGATTTAATGAAGCAGCATTCTCTGCGTCTAAATTCAATCCATTATATGGAATCGTATTAAAAAAGGGCCAATCGCTAATGTTTGGAATGGTTGCGATTACAGCCTTCACGTTTTGAGCAGCCAACTGTTCGCACAATTGCCCTAAAGATTCTTCGAAGCCCACGCCTGGAAATCCAGCGAGTGGTGACATCGGATTTTGTGTTGCGCCACTTCTTGCATACGGCAACACATCCTCGATTCCTAAATAAATGCTACAAAAGGTAGGAAACCCACCATCAAAAATATTCTCTTGAAGGGATGAAAAGCTCCCTGAACCAGGGAGATTAAATTGATCTTTTGACATCCTTGCGAAAAAGGCATTGTGTTGTGGAAGATTAATATTGCCAAAAGCCGTTGAAACCATATCAATCATTCGCAGGCCGGGGACCCCAAAATTTGTATATTTTTTGGTAGCACTGCACGCACTTGCTGAGAATGACGAGGTCTCCCCTTGAATATTGTACCTAACGGGAGAGAGTGAACTAATGCCTTGACAGTCGGTTTTATATCCTAAGATCAATCGGGAAAGTCCATTTGGG
>DBCM01000094.1 GCA_002293045.1 Flavobacteriales bacterium UBA958
GTTTTCGTCCGACGGTGCTTCTTCCACCGCTGGAGCTTCTTCTACTGCTGGTGCTTCTTCCACTGCTGGAGCTTCTTTCACTGCTGGAGCGTCTTCCGCTACAGGTGCTTCCACTACTGCTGGTGTTTCTTCAGCCACAGGAGCAGCTACTTTTGCTACTTTACGCTCAGCCACTGGGGCTTCGGCCACAGAATCATCTGAATTTTCTTCGCTCGCATCACCTTTCAAGTTTTTGCGATCTTCCAACCCTTGTTGGATGGCAATACAAATTTCATCCAAAATTAATGCAATTGATTTGGTTGCATCGTCGTTCGCAGGAATCGGGAAATCAACCAATTTCGGATTTGAGTTTGTATCTACAATTGCGAAACGTTGGAATATTCAAACGTTTTGCCTCAGCCAATGCAATGTGTTCTTTAAGGATGTCAACAATGAAAATAGCCGCAGGCTGACGCGTCATGTCTGAAATTGATCCAAAAGTTTTTTCAAGTTTGTCTCGTTGACGAGACTTGAATAATTTTTCGCGTTTGTTTAAAGTATCCCACGTACCGTCCGATTTCATCTTATCGATGAGTGACATTTTTCGGATTGATTTTCTTGTGGTTTGAAAATTAGTAAGCATACCACCAGACCAACGTTCTGTAACGAATGGCATGTTCACTTGAGCTACGCGTTGCGCAACAATTTCCTTTGCTTGTTTTTTCGTGGCAACAAATAAGACTTTTTTACCGGAGCGCGCAATTTGTTTCATGGCTGCTGCGGCTTGCTCTAGATGAACAATCGTCTTATTTAAATCAATGATGTGGATTCCCTTTTTTTCTTCGAAAATGTAAGGGGCCATTGCTGGATTCCATTTTCTTTTAAGGTGACCAAAATGTACTCCCGCTTCGAGAAGTCTTTCAAATGTTACTTTTGACATATATAATTGTTTACGTTCCTAATTTAAAGCAATTGCTGAGGGATAAAAGGTGCTCAGCAATTTGGATACTAAACCTCCAAGTGTTCGATTAACGTTTCGAGAACTGGAATTTCTTTCTTGCTTTTGGCTGACCTGGCTTCTTACGCTCTACCATTCTTGGGTCACGCGTCATCAATCCTTCTGCGCGCAATGCTGGTTTAAAGTCTTCAGAAATCTCGACTAGAGCTCTTGATATTCCCAAACGAACGGCCTCGGCTTGTCCGTTGATTCCACCGCCATTCACCGTTGCTTTTACGTTGTACTGACCTACTGTTTCTGTTAATTCAAACGGTTGGTTTATTTTTGTTAACAAAAGATTCGTAGGGAAAAATTCAGATACAGGACGATTGTTGATCGTTACTTCTCCCTTACCTTTTGAAAGATAAACACGCGCTACGGCTGTTTTTCTTCTTCCTAAAGCATTTGTAATATCCATGAGTTATAATAAATTGTCTAAGTTCAACACTTCAGGTTGCTGCGCATCATGTTTGTGAGCATCTCCTCTGTATACTTTCAAGTTGGTATAAATTTGACGTCCCAACGTATTTTTTGGTAGCATCCCTTTAATTGCTTTTTCAATTAAACGCTCCGGATGTTTCTTTAACATGACCTCTGCGGAAGTAAAGCGTTGACCTCCGGGATAACCAGAGTATCTTACGTATTCTTTATTTTCCAACTTCGTACCGGAAAACGCAACTTTCTCCGCATTGATAATAATTACGTTATCACCACAATCCGCATGGGGAGTGTAACATGTTTTGTATTTACCTCGAAGCACCTTTGCTACCACACTGGCCAAACGACCAACATGCTGCCCTGAAGCATCTACAATAAACCACTTTTTACCTGCAGTTGCAGTGTTTCCTGATATAGTTCTGTAACTTAACGTATCCACAATCGTAATAATTTAACTGTAAAACCCTATTTTAAGGGGGTGCAAAGATAGAAGGAATGTTTTAATTTTCCAACCCGAGTGAAAAAAAAGTGCAATTATTTTGATTTAAATGCGAGGATCGCATTCCGAGTGAATTCACCCAGTACTAATCTTCCACTAATTCCTGCCCGTTCAGTCAACAACTGATCCCAATCTTCGGTACCTTGCCAAAAAATCCGTTTTAATTCGTACATGGCTTCCGGATTTGATTGAGCTAATCGAATTGCTAAGTTGTCAACTGCCTCATCCATCGCTGCAATGTCTTCAAAAACTTCGGCATACAACCCCTTATTCTTGGCCCACTCGGCACTTCGCCATGCTGTCGCGTTGATAGCCAATTCGCTCATGCCCGAAACGCCTATTTTTCGAGCTACGGCAGGTCCAACTACAAATGGCCCGATGCCAACTGCCAGTTCAGAGAGTTTGATGTCGGCTTGAGTGGTAGCAAAACAATAGTCTACCGCCGCTGCAATTCCAACACCCCCTCCAACTGCTTTACCTTGAATGCGTCCAATGATTAACTGTTTTGCTGTCCGGCATGCATTGATCACCTTTGCAAATCCTGAAAAAAACTCCAGCCCGCTTTCGTAATCTTTAATGGCCACAAGTTCATCAAAACTAGCACCTGCACAGAACGTTTTTTCTCCAAGAGACCTTAAAATAATGACGCGCACCTCAGCATTTGCCCCAACCGTTTTAATTTCGTCTGCGAGTTTATTAAGGATAACTCCCGGCAATGAGTTGCTTTGGGGGTGTCCAAAGGTGATGGTCGCAATACCTTTCGAAATATTGCTTACGACAGATCCGTTTTCCATCCTATTTAAGTGTAAAACTATCGGTTCCGATGAGTTGTCCTTCGCAGTAAATCTTCACCTTAAAATTACCTTTCTCCACTTCTTGTCCTTTTAAATCATAATAGATTGTGAGGTCTATTGCTTGATTATTATAGTCAATGTCTTTTTTGTCGGAATACGCCTGCTGTCCTGTTTCTGTTTCCATAATATGATTCGCCTTATTCTGTAAAATCGCACCGCTTGGTGTAATGATTTGAAGATAGACGGCCTTCTTGCCTGTGCTTGCAATTTGATTTTCTCCGATGGTGAATGAAGCCCTCATTTGCACGGCATTCTTTGCTTTTGGTGTTGGCTCCGTGGTGTTGTTTAACCTCATTCGCAAGGCTTCTGAATTAAATCCATAGGCTTGTAGCTTTGCACCTTTCTTTAACTGCTCAGACTTTTGTTCCGCATCCTGTTTGTACGTATCACGTTCGTTGGTTGTTTCAGTGAGTTTGGTCGTTGTCTCGTCCAATACGGAAGTAAGTTTGATGTTTAGGGTATTTAATGAATCAATTTGTTTTACGTACCCACGCATGATTGAACGAAGTACTTCATTTTCTTTCTTCAAATTGAAGAGCTCTCGAGCGGATAATTTCTTATTGGTGTTGAGTTGGGTAAGTAATTGAGATATTTGTGCTTTTTGTTTGTTTAAACTGTCTGCCTTGCTGCGATCCATTTCAATCAAGCGGTCGTAGGTGTCCAGCATATTTTTGAAATCAGTTTTAAGGTCGTTCGACAGTCCTCCCACATAACCCTCCAACATTTTATTCATCCCTTCCATGTCTGATTTCAAGATGATGTTATCATTTTGACATTGATTCAATTCACTTCGTTTTGCGGACCACATGAATGTTAACGCGGCAAGCCCAATTAATAGAATCCCTACAACACTGTACAGGACTAGATTTGATGATTTTTGTTGATTTTCAGTCATGTGTAATTTTTAACAAAGGTAAAACATTTCAAGTTATGTGCTCACAGAATTTTGAACAGCTACGTAACGAATAAATCTCAGAATGGATGCCTCCCCAACTGCAGAAAATCGGTCGTCGGTACTTGCTGGAAAAGGTCCTCCATGGTGCATATCCGCTACCACAGAAACCCCCGTTGGAACACCGTTCAATATCACGCGTCCTGCATTCATACAGGCCCACTCAAAAAATTCTGATGTGTTGGGGTTTTCTCCTATCAAGGTCATGGTTAATTGACCTTTCAAGGGGGTAAGCCCTCTTAGGAGTTCATCCGGGGTATCGTAAGTCGCAATGACCGCCGCTGGACCAAAAAGTTCTTGTTGAAGGGATGGTGTTTTCAGGAATTGTTCGATAGTAACTTGAAAAAAACCACGGGTTATTCCAAATTCTATTTCTGTTTTAAGATGGGACATACCATCGAAATGCTGGGTTATTTCTTCAAGGCTGTTCTGATAACGGTCTTGTATTGAGGGGTGCAGCATCGGATGAGGGGCGGCTATTTCAAAGGCATGATTCAAGGTTTTTAAGGCTTCGGGCAGCATCGAATTCGGGCAAAATATAACTCCCGGTTTGGTGCAAAATTGGCCTGCATCCGTGGTTATGGACTGCACCAAGGAATTCAGGTGAATGTTCAGTTCTTTCGCATTTGGAAGAATAATCACCGGATTTAAACTACCCATCTCGGCAAAACATGGAATGGGGTCTTTCCTGTTTTGAGTAAGCCGGTAAATTGCCATTCCGCCCGAAAAACTCCCTGTAAAACCGCAACCTTTGATTCTTGGATCTTGAACCAAGGTTTGTCCAATGTCGAATCCATCATCTAATACATGACCGAAAACCCCCGGGTGAAGGTTGAGTTTTTCGCGTGCATTAATAATCAGTGCAGCACTTAGTAAACTTGTTCCGGCGTGAAGCGGATGCCCTTTAACAATCACTGGACAACCTGCTGCAAATGCGCCCATTACATCTCCTCCAAGCGCAGCGTAAGCCAAGGGGAAGTTTGAAGCACCAAATACCGCAATCGGCCCGAGAGGCAGGGGTTTTTTGGATATCGTGCGGTCAGGTAAAATGCTTTGGGTTTTTTGAATGCTCAAGGCTACTGCAGCATCCCTGTAGCTATTCAGTTGTTTCAGGGTGCGGTCAAATTCGGTATCAAACCGTTGGCGTCCAAGGCTGCTTTCTGATGAATATAGCTCAAAAAGTGCTTCTTTGTGATGAATAATTTGCGCTTGGATTTCCGATAGAAATTCCACCCGGGTTGAAACATCAATTAAGGCTCCACTTTGATGGGCAAGCTCAGCGGACGCTAAGCACTTCTCCAGGTCTTCTCCCCTTGAAACCGGGTATTTGTGTGGATTTACACTGCCTAGGCGACAATTATATGTCTCAATAAAGGATGACAAGGGTCTAAACCGCTTCTACAGTATATGTGTATGACTCCATAATGGCGTTGGCCAGCATGTTCTTGCAGGCTTCTTCCACCCGTTCTTTTGCCGTTTCAATGGATTCTGAATCAACGAACAATCGAATATGTCGTCCGATTCTTACGCCTTGTATTTCATGCATGCCAATAGATGCCATGGCATGGGTAACTGCTTTGCCTTGAGGGTCTAGTAAGGCGTCGTGAGGCATAACGTCGATTTCAGCTTTGAATTTCATGGTGCTTCGTGGTTTTGTTCTCAATAATGGATAAAGTCACATACAAAAGTACAATTATTGGTAGTGCGTAGACTTGAAAAACAAAAATTGTTATCAACGAAATTCCTAACAAGAGGTATTGAAATCGATTGTTTTTAAATCCAAAATCTTTGATTTTAAGCGACAATAAGGGGATTTCAGAAATTAACAACAAGGGGAATATTAACGCAGTTATTGCCATCACTACAGGGTTCAATACCCACGGGTAAGAAGGTTCAAAAGGTGTGGTGTTTTCGATTCCGATTTTCCAATACAGTAGGGGAAAGAATATGAAAAATATGGTGCTGGTGGGGGTGGGGACCCCAATAAATCGATCGCTTTGCCGTGTGTCATTGTTGAATTTTGCTAAACGAAATAACGAAAAGAAGGGAATGCTGAGCGCGCAAAGACTTAACCAATCGGTGTAATCGTGAAATTGGAAATCATGAAATTTTAAATAAGTAGCTCCAAGGTTACCGTTTAATCTCAGTTCGATCACAATAAACATTAAAATGCCCGGAGCAAGTCCGAAAGAAACCAAATCCGCTAAGGAGTCGAGGTCTTTGCCAATGGGAGAGCTTATGCCCATTTTTCTTGCAACAAACCCATCAAAAAAATCGAATATCATGGCAATGACGAGCAACAGTGAACTCCATTCAATCCGGCCAAAAAATGCAAGAATTATCGCTAATACACCGCAAAGGAAGTTTGTAGCAGTAATTAAGTTGGGGAGATTAAACAACTTCAAGCCCTTTTCATTCATTTAAGGCGAAGGTAATTCAAAATTCCCTTATATTTATCGGGTAAAATAGTTTCCTGCACAATAAATGCCGTTGAAAAAGAGTTTACGAGGACCAAAATTTTATATGAAATATCTTATTCTCTCCCTTGTTTTAGTTCAGTTTTTTTGTCTGAGAGCGCAAGCACCCAAGTATTCCAATGAATTCCTGCACCTGGGTGTAGGAGCCAATGCGTTCGCGATGGGAAATGCGGTAGTTGCTTCCTCAGACGATGTTTCCGCGGCTTATTGGAATCCGGCGGGATTAACCGGGGCAACAGAATGGCTTCAAGTTTCTGCGATGCACTCGGAGTATTTTGCAGGAATCGCCAAATACGATTATGTGGGTGTTTCACACGCGCTTGGAAAGAAAGGAGTGCTTGGGTTTACCTTCCTTCGCTTTGGGGTTGATGATATACCGAATACCACGCAGCTTATTGATAATGACGGGAGAATCAATTACGATAACATTACTACCTTCACCGCAGGAGATTACGCCTTTATGGGTTCCTATGCAAAAGCAATGGCTTTGCCTGGGTTATCGCTCGGGGGAACCGTTAAAGTAATTCACCGCCGGGTGGGTGATTTTGCAAAATCTTGGGGCTTTGGGTTGGATGCGGGGTTGAAATATCGACCCAACTCCCATTGGAAATTTGGTTTGGTGGCTCGTGATGCAACTTCTACTTTTAATGCATGGATTTTTAACCTCTCTCAAGACATGCAACAAGTGTTTTTATCAACGGGTAATGACATTCCAACCAATGGACTTGAACTTTCCCTTCCGAGGTTCATCGCTGGGGTTGCTTACACCCATTCTATTGGGAGTGAAGAGAAAGGATTCAACATTGCGGCTGAATTAGACATTGATGCCACCACCGACGGAATGCGGAACACACTCATAAAATCTAATACCTTTTCGCTAGACCCACACATGGGGGTGCAAGTGTCTTACAAAGAACTCGTGCATGTGCGCGGTGGGGTTTCTTCCATTCAGCAGTTTCAGGCCATTGACGGAACCAAGGATTGGGGCGTACAACCCAATTTGGGACTTGGAATAGGCATCAAAGGGTTTAATTTAGACTATGCATTTACCCGCTTAGGAGCGGCGGAGGCTGGATATTACACGCATGTATTCTCTCTGAAATTCAGATTAACTCAACCTAAGAAAAAGTAGCAATGATTCGGTATTTAAGTGTCATATTACTCTTTTTTACCCTTCACTTTTCGGGATTAGCCCAAACGTTTGGAAACGAATGGATTAATTACAGCCAAAAATATTACGCCTTTCCCATTTTACAGTCAGGGATTTACAAAATAACGTATCAGAATTTGCAGAATGCAGGCATTCCGGTGGCAACCATTCCGATTGATCAATATCAGATATTTGGCAAACAGAAAGAGCAACCGCTCTATATTATCGACGATGGAAATAATTTCCTAGATCCCTACGAATTCATCTATTTCTACGCAGAAAAGAATGATGGTTGGCTGGATTCAACGCTCTATGATAATCCCTCTTGGTTAGGAAATCCAAAGTACAGCTTGTATAATGATACCATTCGCTATTTTTTCAGTTGGACAAATGGAACGCCGGGATTACGCTTCACGCCGGAAAATGACATCGATTTTTCGAGTTACCAAACGGCATCACACCTCTTATTTGAAAAGAGTCTTGTAAACGCTCAGGCCTACAACGAAGGAGAAATTAGTTCTCAATCGGCAAGCTCTCTGTTCGTTCCAGGCGAAGGCTGGGGGAGTCCGATGCAAAACGGTGCCTCGGGGTATACTTGGAATTATTCAGCCACAACCCTCGACAATTTATATACGGGATTGGATGCACCCCCGATTCAGTTAAAATCTGTGATTGTTGGTGGGTCCAATGCCTATTCGCCCAATTTATATAACCATCACACCCGATTAACCATTGGTCCAGCCAATACCATATTGTTCGACACCCTTACTATTGGCTATAATGCCATCAACGTAACGAAGCAAATTCCGGTTTCTTCGCTTGCCGCAAATGGCGCAACAAACTTTAAAATTAACATTGTTGGAGATCTTGGTGTAGCCTCAGATTATCAAAGTGTGAATTATTGGACTTTTCTCTACCCAAGAACGTTGGCGCTGCCTGGCATTAATAAAACTGAATTTCAAGTGAGCAATGCCTCCAATCAACCCAAGATTAAATTGGCGCTAAGCGGGGTGAGCATGATAAATCCTATAGCTTTTGTATTCGGTTCAAATCCTAAGGTGATCAATGCAGTTTTTACAGGCAATACGTGTCAATTGCTCGTGCCGAACGACCCAGTTTATGCCCGACAGAAAGTGGTTGTTCAAGCCACCACCACCATTTCCTCCATTACAGGCCTAACCCCGGTTACACCATCAGCCACCTTTACCGATTTTTCAGCGACCCCAAATATCCAAGAAGCCTTGTTATTTGTTTATCCCAAAAAACTTGCCTCTGGGGTGTTTGACTATGCAAATTATCGAAGTTCACCAGCAGGAGGAAATTACAATGTTATTTTATCTGAGGTAGAGGAATTGTATGATCAGTTCGGTGGAGGTATTTCGAAGCATGTCAATGGCATACGTCGCTACGCCCATTACATCCATAGCTTAAGTCAGCAAAAACCAGTTGGCTTATTCCTTATGGGAAAAGGCATTCGTGAGGCCAATGTGGCTACTACCTTGGCTACAGGTCCGGGAGCCCGCGCCAATATGATAAATTATTCCATGAACTTGGTTCCGTCGTTTGGCCAGCCGTCTAGCGACCAAAGCATGACCTCAAATTTACCGGGCACAGATAAGTGGACACCCCTCATTCCGACCGGTAGAATAGCTGTAAATAACCTCTTGGAGTTAGCCCTTTATTTAGATAAAGTAAAAGCCTTTGAGCTTGCGCAAGATTCAACGTCTGTCTATGAGTCTCAGAGTAAAGATTGGCAAAAGCACCTGATCCATTTTGCCGGTGGAGGCAATGCGAATGAGCAATTCATTTTTCAAACCTACCTGAATGGAATGGCAGATGTTGCCGAGGAGGATTATTTTGCAGGAACTACCACACGCATTGTTAAAGAATCTGCCAACCCGTTAACGCCGGCACAAATTCAAGGGATTTCTGACCGCTTATCCGAAGGCGTTAGCGTAATGAATTTTTTCGGCCACGCTTCCTCTTCTCAAAGTGGTTTTGATTTGAATATTGATGACCCTCAGAACTGGAATAATCAAGGCAAATACCCCTTATTGATTGCAAATTCATGTTATAACGGCAACATATTCTACAGTGTTCCCACTAAATCAGAGCAATTCGTTTTGACACCAAACGCAGGAGTAATTGCATACTTAGGAACCATTAATTATGGGTTTTCCGGTGCACTCAATGATTATTCCAATCAATTCTATCGGCAATTTAGTAAACACAACTATGGAGGAACCATTGGAGAGCACATCAAGCATACGATTGATTCCATCATGAATCCGAATCAACCCTTGAGTACGGAATCGGTCTTTCAACAAATGACCCTCCACGGTGATCCAATGCTTCGCTTAAATCCACATACGAAACCGGAATTGGAATTAACCGAAGAACGCGTTTCTTTTGGTCCGGATGACATTTCTTTAACGACAGACTCCATAGAAATTCAGATAAAATTGCGAAATTTAGGGCAATCAATACCGGGAGATTTTGCGCTAGAAATTTTACGGGATTTCCCAGGTTCCACGGCGGATTCTAGTTATGTGTTTACGATCAACGGGATTGACTACGAAAAAGATATTGCCGTTAAACTCCCTTTTTATCCCTTAATCGGTGTGGGATTGAATCAATTTACAATTTCGGTAGACATCCCCAATTTTAATGATGAGGTCTACGATGAAATTAATAATAACCGAATCGTAAAGTCTTTTAATATTCGAGTAGACGGCATTGAACCCATATTACCCATAGATTTTGCCGTGGTTCCTCGAGATACCCTCGCTGTGTTTGCCTCAACCATTGACCCCCTGGCGCCTGCGAATTCCTATCGCTTTGAAATGGATACGAGCCATCTATTTAATTCTGCCTTCATAAGGTATGCTAACGTTTCCGGGACAGGGGGAGTGAAATCGGTTAATTGGAATCAATGGATACGGGTTTCTTCCAATTCCTTGGATCCGGTTCATTTTTCGGACAGTGTGGTGTATTATTGGCGTGTTGCTGTGAATAACAGTCCCTTCGTTTGGAAGAAACGCTCCTTTCAATATATCCCTGGAAAAGAAGGGTGGGGTCAAGATGATTTCTTTCAATTTACAGACAATTCGTTCACTGGAATATCCACGAATACACAACAAGAATTGCGCGAATTTGTCCCCATACAGAAAGGAATCTCTTGTTTAGTAAAGGCCGCAACTACGTCACCTGAAATTTATGACAACGCATGGTATTTAAACGATGAGCAACAGGAGTATGAGGTGTGTAACATGACTCCGAAATTACACGTGGCGATCGTAGATAAAGCCACCTTACTTCCATGGGAAACTCGGTATACCTATCCAAACGGTGCGGTTGTCAATCCGGGAAATAATTTTGGGAATGCCAATGACAATTCTGGGTGTAAGCCCCGTTCCATGAAGTATTTTACGTTCCATCAAAACAGTGCAGTACAATTGGCAGCTTTTCAAAATTTGGTTCAGAATGTGCTTGAAAATGGCGATTACCTATTAGTCTATTCTCCGATGACTACGCGTTACGATTGGTGGAATACCTTCGCCCCAACGTTGTATCAAACCTTTGCATCCTTAGGTTCAGACAGCATAGTTCAAGGACGGCCTAATAAACCTTTTATCTTTTTAACGAGAAAAGGCGATCCGTCTTTTGTGGTGGAGAAGTTTACTCAGGGAACGGAAGATATTCATATAGATACGGTGATTTTCGGTTCACAATTGGTTGGATTTGAAACCACCCCATTCATTGGTCCCGTAAGCGATTGGCAATCCCTCTTTTGGAAACGGGATCCCCTGGAAGTGCTTCCAGGCGATTCAACCCGAATGCGTGTTCAGGTGTATAATACGCTTGGCGCCTTAGATCACGTCATTGATACTTTGATGACCCCCCACGATTCAATCATAAACCTCAATAATTTAATCGATGCAGCGCAGTTTCCATATGCGCGGCTCAACGCTTTCTATGCGGATTCTAATTTCCAAACTCCAGCCCAATTAGATTTTTGGCATGTTGTCTTTGCGCCCCTCCCAGAAGCAGCAATAGATCCTTATACGGCAATATTTTGGTCTGCACAAAACGATTCAATCCAAGAGGGTCAGCCCTTGAATTTTGCGGTTGATATACGCAACATAAGCGAGTTTAATATGGATTCCTTATTGGTGAGCTATTCCGTAATCGATGAAAACCAAGAGATTCATCCGATTTCGTATCCGCGGCAAGCACCGCTGTTAGCCAATGGACATTTGTACGATACAATCGCGATTCCAACCTTAAACTTGAAAGGGAATAATTGGCTGCGCGTGGAGGTGAATCCATATACGAATCTTGGTGCAATGCAAACCGACCAGCCTGAACTTACGCACATAAACAACGTGCTTCAAATGGCTTTTACTGTAGGTGGGGAGGATGTAAATCCTATTTTGGATGTCACCTTTGATGGCCAGCATATTCTAAATAATGACATCGTTTCTCCGCAAAGCGAGATACTTATTACCTTAAAAGATGACAATCCGTATCTCATCATGGATAGTGATGCCGATACCTCATTGTTTGCGATCTATCTAACGGATCCTGATGGGGAGATGCGAAAAATCCCATTTGTTGATGCCCAAGGTACGGTAATCATGGAATGGGTTCCGGCCAATGCGTCCAATAAAAAGTTTAAAATTATTTATCCCGGATTATTCTCGAAGGAAGGGGTATATACCTTATTGGTTCAGGGGCAAGACCGTTCTGGAAATCTTTCCGGAGATTATGAGTACACCATTAATTTCAAGGTGATTTTAGCCTCAGCAATCACTGAAGTTATGAATTACCCGAATCCATTTAGTACCAGTACTCGGTTTGTCTTTACCCTGACGGGGTCTGAAGTGCCCGATGAAATGCTCATTCAAATCATGAACATCAGTGGGAGAGTAGTACGAGAAATTTCAGCCGACGAGCTTGGTCAGTTCAGAATTGGTCGAAACATTACGGAATTCGCGTGGGACGGCAGGGATAATTTTGGTGATTTATTGGCGAATGGCGTCTATTTATATCGTGTGATTGCCAGAATTGGAGGTAAAGAAATAACTCATTTGGAATCAGGGGCCGATTCTTACTTCCATAAAGGGTTGGGTAAAATGTATATTTTACGTTAAAAGAATTTACAACTCAGGATTGCGGTATCATCTCCGTAGGGCAATTCACCTTTCCATTCATCCAGTTTTGAGAACAGAATGTTGTTCATGTCTTCCATTTTAAGGGAAGAAAACGATTGAACATTTTTTATCATTCGTTCAATTCCAAATTGTTCTCCCGCTTCATTTTCTAATTCAACAACGCCGTCTGTATACAGTACTAAGGTGCTTTTGGGTGGAATTACCATTTTTCCAACCTGCAGATTAGGCAGTTCGTCCAACATTCCAAGGCCAATACACCCATCGTGAAGGAGTTGGTATTTTCTGCCCATAAAAAGTACCGGTTGATTGTGTCCTGCATTAATGTATTTAAGTTTTCGCGTGTAGGCGTTGTAATGTGCGATAAAGAAGGTGATGAATTTTTCTCCTTTTGCTGCGCCCATTACTTTTTTATTTAATTCTTCAATGAGGAAAGAAAGATCGAACCGCTGGTATCTAAACAAGGTGCGGAGGGTCGCTTGAAAATTCGCCATGAGTAAGGCCGCTGAAATTCCTTTTCCGGATACGTCTGCAATGCAAATGATGTATTCTTCATCTCCTAGAGGAATAAAATCATAATAATCTCCACCAATGACGTGCCTTGAAATGTATTTAGCGGAGATGTCCATTTTACGGTTGGAGGGTAAATCGGAAGGGAAAAGTAGTTTTTGTAATTCAGAGGCAGTTTCTAAATCACGATTGATCATGTCCTTTGAAATCAAGCGATTTGTAAGGCGTTGATTTTCAATGGCAACTGCAATGACATTGGTTAAGGTTTGGGCAAATTCCAGATGCTGCTCTTTTTCAGCAGAAGCATGCATAGCCACATTTTCGGAAAGTAACAAATAGGCGAGGGGATTTCCCTTGTGGAACACCGGAATAATAATGTTGAATTCACTCAGTAAACTCGAATTAGATTCCGCCACCATGGTGAGTTCTTTGATGCGTTGCAAGTGATCAATATGCAGGGCTAAATCAATCTTTCCGCGGATGCCAGATTTGTGGATGATTTTCCACCCGTTTGAATTGGTGATCAGCACAAATTTCCTGAAATTCAACTGTTCTTTTAGAATAAACGAATAAATCCCGAGTAGGTCTTCTACGGAAGATTGTGTGTTTATGGCAGTAGTGATGGAAAGCAGTGAATGAAGTTTTAGTTCATGCAATGCAAGTTGTCGTTCAAGGGTATTAATTACGCGTTCACTCATTGATGTTTTCTAAGAAAATCTGGCAACTGTTTCAATGCTGCCATTTCTTTAAATTTTTCACGTACCTCACTACAAGGGCTTCCAAAATAGGTGGCATTTCCATCGAGGCTTTTTGATATTCCACTTTGGGCCAAGATCACTGCGTCATTTCCAATACTAATTCCGCTTGCACAGCCCACTTGCCCCCACATGGTGACCCTATCCCCAATGTCGACACAGCCTGCAATTCCTACTTGAGAGGCAAATAAACAATGTTCACCGATACGGGTATCGTGTCCAATTTGAACCAAATTATCGATTTTAGTACCGGTTCCGATATAAGTTACATCCGTCACTCCTCGGTCAATCGTACAATTCGCTCCAATTTCCACCTGGTCTGCAATGGTGACATTCCCGCAACTAAACATCGCCGCATATTGATGATTCGATTTTTTAAAGTAAAATGCCGTGTGCCCGATAACCGTATTTGGACCAATCACTACGTCATTACCAATTACCGTATCGTCCAGAATGCAAGCTCCTGGACCAAGTTGAACGTTAGTGCCAATCGTCACGTTTTTCCCAATAAAAACTCCTGGATAATCCGCCGAACGGTTAAATGGCTCCCGCGCTTTTTGCATATAGCCGAACCGCGAAATCTGATTAAAAACAGCAAATGGATAATCAGTAATTAATAGTCCTTTTCCTTCAGGACATTCGACATGTTTGTCTATAATGATCACCGAAGCATTCGAGGTTAAGGCTTTGTCGTAGTATTTCGGGTGATCCACAAATACAATATCCCCTGAAACGACGCGGTGAATTTCATTGATTCCGGTAATCATTAAATCCGGTGCACCAACTGGGGAGCATTGAAATTGCTCGGAAAGGAACGAAAGGGTGTATGGACGACTGAATTTCATACGTAAGTTAAGGTATAAAAATAAGGAGATGCTCCTTGTGATTGTTGCTAAAAATAAATAGTTATGAGCGCCATTCTGTTAGTTTATTTCAAATTTACTTCAATAGGGTTTGTTTAATTCATTTGATTTACTACCTTTGCACTCCTATTTTGTATCATGAAAAAAGAAATACATCCAGACGATTACCGATTAGTAGTGTTTAAGGACATGTCTAACGATTATGCATTTATTTGCCCATCTTGCGCAGCAGCGAAAGAAACCATTGTATGGGAAGACGGAAATGAATATCCGTTGGTTAAATTGGATATCTCGCACAAATCACATCCGTTCTTTACTGGAATTGCACAATTTGTGGATACTGCCGGACGTATCGATAAGTTCAAAACACGTTTTGGTCGTACGATGAAATAAGAACCGTAAGGTTTTAGCATATTTAAGAACCATTCCGTTTAGGGATGGTTTTTTTTTGCACCAAGGGTTAGTTGAATTTTGCCGTGGCTCGCTCTAGTCGATCTAGAATGGTAAGCCCGAGGCCTTCCGGTCGTGGTTTTTCAATATAAATCGATTTAAATTCTCGTTCATCCATAGAAATCAAGGCGTGATACAAATTTCTTGCAACTTCTTTTAAGTCGCCTGTGGTGCTGAGTACTAGACATTGCGCTCTTGGAAAACCCTC
>DBCM01000134.1 GCA_002293045.1 Flavobacteriales bacterium UBA958
GATATCCCCGCAACCATGGGTGAATTAGAAGCCATGTTCGAGTCTTTCGAGCCGGGCAGTGCTTTGAAACTGCGTGATTTCTTAAAGGATGCCAAGTACAAGTATGAGGTTGGAATGAAGGATTTAGTGTATAAGCCTTCCATGAAAGTAACCGAGTTTATGGATTTACGCCTGTTAAAAGGGTTGTTTTCTATGGACCTCACGAACTCTTTTTCAACCTACATCAACCGTTATTTTTCGCACCCTAAGCTTCGTTCTCTGCTTGAATTTCCGGTATTATTTTTGGGTGCAATGCCAAAAGATACTCCCGCACTCTATTCCCTGATGAACTACGCTGATATGGAATTGGGCACCTGGTATCCCATGGGTGGCATGTACAAGTTTATCGAGGCGTTCGAAAAAATCGCCAAAGAACAAGGGGTAAAGATTGTTACTGATGCTCAGATTACTTCCTTAGAGAAAGAAAACGGGTCCGTTCGTGCAGCCATTGACATTCATGGAAATCGCTATGAGTCGGACGTATTTATTTCTTCTGCAGATTACCAACACACTGAAAAAGCACTGTTGAACGGTTCCTCCAACTATTCAGATGCCTATTGGGACAAACGCGTAATGGCTCCTTCTGCCCTGCTTTATTACGTTGGAATCAATAAGCGTGTAAGCAACATTTTGCACCACAACTTATTTTTTGATGAATCGCTTGAGGAACACGGGAAAGAAATATACAAAAACCCACAATGGCCAACAGCACCTCTATTCTATTTAAGTGCCCCGTCTTTAACCGATCCATCTGCAGCACCCGAAGGCTGTGAAAATCTTTTCTTTTTGATTCCGATTGCTCCAGACCTTTCCGACGATGAAGAAACCCGAGAGCGGTATTTCAATATCTTATTGGAGCGACTAAAAAACTTGACTGGAAACGACATAAAAGACAACATCGTGTACAAGCGAAGCTTTTCCATTTCCAATTTCAAGGAAGATTACCATGCGTTTAAAGGGAATGCCTACGGGTTAGCTAATACCTTAAAACAAACTGCAATTTTCAAACCGCAAATAAAAAATAAAAACTTGCGAAATTTTTACTACACCGGTCAACTTACCGTTCCGGGTCCTGGCGTTCCACCTTCTATTATCTCTGGTGAAGTTGTCGCTAAGTATGTTCACCAAAATACAAAGTAATGAAACAGTTATTTGATACCGTCAGTCACGAGATGAGTACGCTAACCACCAAGCGGTACAGTACTTCCTTTTCTCTTGGCATAAAAATGCTTAACACAGAGCTGCAACAACCCATCTATTCTATCTATGGTTTCGTTCGATTTGCAGATGAAATCGTTGATTCATTTCATGGCTTTGATAAGGAATGGTTGTTGGAAGATTTTAGAAAGCAAACCTATCAAGCAATTAATGACGGAATATCTCTAAACCCGATTTTAAATAGTTTTCAATGGGCGGTTAATACCTATGAAATCCCCTTAGATTTGATAGAAACGTTCTTAGAATCCATGAAGATGGATTTAAATAAACAAGCTTACAATGAGGAACAATATAAAAAGTACATTCTAGGTTCTGCCGAAGTAGTTGGATTAATGTGTCTGAAGGTATTCGTCAATGGGGATCATTCAGAGTACCTGCGCTTAAAGCCAGCAGCAATGAAATTGGGCTCCGCGTTCCAGAAAATAAACTTTTTGCGTGATTTGAATGACGACTATAAGCATTTGGGTCGCGTTTACTTCCCTGGAATTGATATGAACGAATTCAACGCAACGGTAAAACACGACATCGAGCGCGACATTGAAGCAGACTTTCATGCGGGATATTTGGGGATTCTCGAACTGCCCAAAAAAGCGAGATTTGGAGTGTATTTAGCCTACATCTACTATTATAAGTTGTTTACGAAGATTAAAAACACGCCGGTCAAGGTTATCTTAAATGAGCGCGTTCGCATTCCAAACAACCGAAAAGTAGGCTTGTTGCTTTCCACATATGTTCGACATAACCTTAATTTGTTATGATTCAAGAGGTCATTTTAGTAAATAAACATGACCAAGAAATCGGCACCATGGAAAAGATGGAGGCCCATGTGCAAGGCATGTTGCACCGAGCTTTTTCGGTACTAATTTTCAATTCCAAAGGCCAGTTACTCATTCACCGCAGAGCCTACGGAAAATATCACTCTGAAGGGTTATGGACAAACACATGCTGTAGCCATCCCCTGCCCGGTGAAACCATTGTAGCGGCCGCCAACCGAAGATTAATGGAGGAAATGGGAATGAAAACACCCCTTGCCCCACTCTTTAGTTTTATATACCGAGCAGAATTAGAAAACAACTTGGTGGAACACGAACTCGACCATGTACTGATTGGTTTTACCGATGACGAACCGATGGTAAATCCTGAAGAAGTATCTGATTATAAGTGGGTATCGATGCACGAAATTGAAGAAGATATCGAACAACATGAAGCGCAATATACCGCGTGGTTCAAAAAAATTGTGCTTGAATATAAATCTGCATTTACCAACCTTCTCGCCTTATGAAAATCGTACGAAGAGCTACGTTTAACGCTGCCCATCGCCTATACCGAAAAGACTGGAGTCATGAAAAGAATGATGAAGTTTTTGGCTTGTGTAACAACGTTAATTATCATGGTCATAATTACGTCTTAGAAGTAGGCATTGACGGGAAAATTGACCCCGAGACCGGATACATCATTGATGTAAAAATTTTAAAAGAAATTATTGCCAGAGAGGTTGCAGACCGATACGATCATAAGAATTTAAACCTTGATTGCCCTGAATTTTTCGACCTAAATCCCACCGTAGAAAATATCGCATTAATTTGCTACAATCGCCTATTACCCCATTTAGCATCTTATGGCAGCCTGTCTATTAAACTTTTTGAAACAGAAAAGAATTGGGTAGAATACAACGGTAATTAATCCCGGACCGCGGGAAACCGCAACCACAAGGTTCTCCTAATCCAGGTTTTGCTCTTTAATTTTCTCTCGGTAAGCATTGTACACCTTTACGCGACTTACATATCCGATAAACACACCCTGTTCGATAAGGGGTAGAAAATTCAGGTCAGACTTATCAAACAAATGCATTACATCAATGAAGGTGTGAGATGAATTAAGTATTATACTCGGCATTGACATGATGCTTGAAACCTCCAAGCTATGATCAAAATCCTGATTCATCAACAAGGCGCGAATTTCATCCACCACCACATAACCCTCAAAGGCTCCTTGTTGATCCATTATGGGATAAAATGAATCGGTCGACTTCGCCACGATAGGAATGAAATCAGAAATGAGCATGGAGGAAGGAATCAAGATGAACGTTTTATCGGTCACATCGCTCAAGTCTAATTGTATCAACAAGGTAAAATCTCTATCCCCCGCCGATGCAGTTTTCTTATTGACTAGGGACTTTAAATCCATTCCATAAGGCTCAAAGTACTTCGAAATCACAAAACTAATTGACGAAACAATCATCAGGGGAATAATCAAGGAATAACCGCTGGTTAGTTCTGCAATAAGGAATATGGCAGTGAGTGGCGCATGGTAGATTCCCGCCAACAACCCCGACATGCCCACCATGGTGAAATTAGCCACCGGCAATTCTAATTTAGTAATGGAATTTAGAAAATCTGAAACCAAATACCCAAGATATGCTCCTATAAATAAAGAGGGTGCAAAATTCCCACCGTTCCCGCCTCCTCCCAAGGTAATCGCCGTAGCTAAGGATTTAATTAAAATCATTGCTAAAATAGCCACTAAGAACAACCAGTGATTTTCTAACAAGGAATGAAGCCAGGAATTCTTAAAAAGTAACTCCCCATGTCCGGACGCCAATTCAACGATGAACTGGTAGCCTTCACCAAACAGCGGTGGAAGGGTAAAGATCATCAGAGAAACCAACAATCCTGAAGTAATCGTACGCAACCAAAAGGATTGAATGCGATGAGAAAAAAACCGCTCTACTCTTGGAAATACGCGCACGTGATACACTGCAAACAACCCTGTTAACAAAGCAAGCAACACATAAAACGGGACATTCCAATAATTAAAATCGCTTACCTCTTTGAAATTAAGGATTACCCCCTGATTCAATAAAACTTTTGAAACCAAGGCTCCAGAAGCAGCAGAAATAATAACCGGAACCAAGGCATTGATCGAAAAATCAATAAGTAATACTTCCGATGCAAAAAGTACCCCAGCAATAGGCGCATTAAAGGCCGATGCAATACCGGCAGCAATTCCGCAAGCGATTAATAAAAACCGATCTTTTACACTGAGGCGATATGTTTGTGCAAAATTGGAACCAAAGGATGCTCCTGTTAGCACCAAGGGCGCTTCCAATCCGGTTGATCCTCCGAGACCAACGGTGATGGAACTGGTAAGCACCTGGTCGAACATGCTTCGTTTCCCCATGATCCCAGACTTCCGGGCA
>DBCM01000064.1 GCA_002293045.1 Flavobacteriales bacterium UBA958
TTTACCTATTTTGACCCGATCAAGAAGAACCACTACCTCCTCGCAATTGACCAAGGGATGAAGGAATATTGCATGAGTTGTGCAGTGAACGAACCTTGGGAGGAAGACCTCAACGGACAACCCATGGATCCAGGTCCCGCAGCCACCTATGGGTTCAATAAGGAGGGAAGTTTATATTACTATGGGTCTCGCGATAACATCTATGAATATGATTTAAACCTACAAAAAAACCGTTGTTTAACCTTGGATTTGAACAATACGGATTGGGAATGGATAAAATGGAATTCCGATTCAATAAATATCTCGTGGAATAGCGGCTATTTTCAAGCGAGAAATCGCACCACTAAAAAAGTATCTATTTTTACCGCATCGCCTTCATTTTTACTTCAACTCGTGGATCGAGGAGATTTCAAACTACTGTCGTTCACTCAAGCCAAAGATACTTCTGTGTATGTGTTGCGCAGAATGCGGGTCGATCAATTTCCGGATATAGAGGTTGGTGGAAATGTTAGTGTATTCAAACGAGTTTCATGGGCTAACCCACAGCAATCAGAGTACCTCTGGCCAAGCGCTGAATTAATCCGTTGGAAAAGCTATCAAGGATTTGATTTAGAAGGAATTGTTTACAAACCCGAGAATTATAACCCGGCGAAAAAATATCCACTCTTGGTGTATTACTATGAATTGAACGGAGATAACTTACATAGTTATCGTGGCCCCGCACCGACAGCAAGCACCATTAATCCAACAGAGTATGCGTCTGCAGGGTATTTAGTATTCATACCGGATATTCGGTATAAACCAGGGTATCCAGCCAAAGGAGCTTATGATTGCATTATGAGTGGAACCGATTACATGCTTAAAAATTATTCGATTGATTCTACACGCATGGGCTTGCAAGGTCAAAGCTGGGGAGGCTATCAAACCGCCCAACTCATTACAATGACAAACCGATACAAGGCGGCAATGGCCGGAGCACCTGTAAGTAATATGATCTCCGCTTACGGTGGGATGCGTTGGGGGAGTGGGTTAAATCGGCAGTTTCAGTATGAATCGAGCCAAAGTAGAATTGGGGCAACCCTCTGGGAACGCCCTGACCTGTACATCGAAAACTCGCCAATTTTCCATTTGCCAAAGGTCAATACACCCCTACTAGTAATGGCTAATGATAAGGATGGTGCTGTGCCGTGGTATCAAGGCATTGAGTTGTATACAGGACTTCGCAGGTTGGGAAAACCGTGTTGGATGTTAAACTATAACGACGATGACCATAACCTAACGCGCTTACCCAATAAAATGGATTTAAGCATCCGCATGCGTCAATTTTTTGATTTTTACTTGAATAATGGCCCACAACCCTTGTGGATGAAAGAAGGAATTGAAGCGCGAGAAAAAGGAAAAGAATTTAAGTATTAACGGATAATAACAACCATTATGGAATACCTAAAGAACTTTATCAACGGCGCGTATCATGCGCCAGTTTCTGGACAATATTTGGACAATGTAAACCCAGCAACCGGGGAAGTTTATTCGCAAATTCCCCGATCAGGAGCGGATGATCTAACGATGGCCGTAAATGCCGCTGAAGTTGCTTTCCCTATATGGTCTGGGATGTCCGTGAATGAACGAAGTGCGATTTTACTGCGTTTAGCCGCAGGCATTGAAGCGCGCATGGATGAATTTGTTGTGGCAGAATCTCGGGATAATGGTAAACCTGAAAAGTTAGCAGCACATGTAGATATCCCGAGGGCGGTCTCGAATTTTCACTTCTTTGCCACCGCAATAGAACATTTTTCTTCGGAGTCACATTACATGGAAAAGCTTGGGATTAATTTCACAACCCGTCGCCCGATAGGAATTGTAGGGTGTATTTCACCGTGGAACCTGCCCCTCTATTTATTTTCTTGGAAAATTGCTCCAGCATTAGCAGCAGGGAATTGTGTGATCGCTAAACCCAGTGAGATTACGCCTTATACTGCATCTTTGCTTGGAAACATCGCTAATGAAGCGGGCATGCCTGCGGGGGTATTAAATATCTTGCACGGCACCGGCCCGGAGATTGGGAATGAAATGGTGGCTCACCAAAAAATCAAGGCAATTTCTTTTACCGGTGGAACCGCTACAGGTCAACACATTGCTCGCGTTGCCGCACCCATGTTTAAAAAACTTAGCCTCGAATTAGGTGGAAAAAATCCAACCATTGTTTTTCCGGATGTGGACATAAAACAGACCGTGAAAGAAATCTTCAGGTCATCCTTTTCTAACCAAGGTCAAATCTGCTTGTGCGGATCAAGAATTTTTGTGCATCAAGATATTTATGAGGCCTTTAAAACCTCCTTTGTGGATTGGGTAGCTTCCGCGAACGTAAGCTATCCCGCAGATCCTAATGCACAAATCGGTGCCGTTGTTTCTAAGGGGCATATGGAGAAAATCCTCGGATATATCGAATTAGCTAAGGAAGAAGGAGGACGAGTGTTAACTGGTGGCGTACGTGTTCACTTGGAAGCACCCTATCAGGATGGGTACTACCTTGCACCAACCGTTATCGAAGGGCTTTCCAATTCCTGTAGAACAAATCAAGAAGAAATTTTTGGTCCGGTAGTCACGATAATGCCCTTTGCGGAGGAGTCGGAAGTTCTTGCCATGGCAAATGATACTAAATATGGCTTGGCAGCCTCGGTGTGGACCAAAGACTTAAATGTGGCGCATCGCATGGCTGATCGCTTAGAAATGGGGATTGTTTGGGTGAATTCTTGGTTGATTCGCGACCTTAGAACTCCTTTTGGTGGCATGAAAGATTCTGGCGTGGGTAGGGAAGGAGGATGGGAAGCACTCCGGTTTTTTACTGAACCCAAAAATATATTTATTAAGTACGAATAAGGAACGTACCTTGAATTAATCCTCAACGGAAATCACAGAGGTGACCTCAGGAACCGCTTTTTTTATGGTTTCTTCGATTCCACCGCGCAAGGTGGATTGTTTCATGGAACAGTCCTTACACGAACCCGTCAAGCGAACCTTTACAATGTGGTCCGAAGTTACTTCCACCAATTCAACATCACCACCGTCATCATTCAGAAACGGTCGAATTAATGAAATGGCGGAGCTTACTCTTTGTTCGATGCTTTCCATAGTAACTGCTTATTTTTTTATTGCGTTTAGCCGTGTTGTAAAAGTATGAACTAATTCCTCAAATGCCAATCCAATGGAGGAACCTTTCTGAAGTACAGCAGGGCGTCCCACATCTCCCGCTTCTCGGATGCTTTGAACCAATGGAATGGCACCAAGAAACTCAATTCCCATCCCATTTGCTAAATTCTTTGCGCCGTCTCTTCCGAAAATGTAGTATTTGTTTTCGGGCAATTCTTCAGGCGTAAACCATGCCATATTTTCAACGATGCCAACAATGGGCACGTTAAGTCCATCCACCCTGAACATGTTGATGCCTCGGCGTGCATCAGCAAGTGCCACTTCTTGCGGAGTGCTTATGATTACAACACCGTCTAAGGGTAAGGTTTGTAACAACGATAAATGGATGTCTCCGGTGCCTGGAGGTAAATCAATCAACAAATAATCCAATGTTCCCCAATTCCCCTCCGTAATCAACTGAGTGAGGGCCTTAGATGCCATAGGTCCTCTCCATACCACAGCATTTTCTTGGTCTGTGAAAAAACCGATCGATAAGAGTTTAACATTATAGTTCACCACCGGCTCTATCATGGATTTCCCATTGACCTCTACCATTGTGGGACGGTGACCAACCACGTCGAACATCGTCGGCATGCTTGGGCCATAAATGTCCGCATCAATTAATCCAACCGTGAACCCTGCTTGAGCTAATCCCACGGCTAAGTTGGCAGTTAAGGTAGATTTTCCAACCCCTCCTTTCCCAGAAGCAATCGCCACCACATGAGTAACGTCAGGAAGCACACTACGCCTACCTTTACGCTCAACACCAGAAATTGCTCGAACCTCACATTCAATGGTTATTCCCTCCCCAAATTCTTTGCTTAATCTAAATCTAACCGCTTCTTCCATGCGTTTTCTGGCATGTAGGGCTGGGTTAACACTGTTTACTTGAACGAATATGCGCGTTTCATCGATTTCAATGTCTCCAAGTAAATTAGCGCTAACAATGTCTTGTTTGGAATCGGGGTCTGGTATGTTTGCTAATGCGTTTAATACGGCTTCTCTTGAAATCAATTGGATTTAATTTTAAAGGATTTTACTGACTTTTTCATAAGATCAATGACGATTTTACTATCACCGCTTGCCTTGTTTTTTATTTCGTAATAATAATCACCTAAGTTGATTAAACTGTAGATGTGATAAGACACGTGTTTATATTTAGGGACATTAATGTGTTTAATTAATTGCCGTTTATAAATAATGCAATCCTCCTCATCGGAGATAATCGTTACCTTGAAAACATCGTCCTCTTGAAGTGATTTTCGAAACTCCGCTAACTTACTCGCGTTATCCCCCCAATCTTCAATAAACAGTTGGAAGTTTGGTCCAGCCATGACTTTCCATTTGAATTCTTCCTCATGTTCAATTGTAGTTTGAAAGGATGCTCCAATTCCAGCCGTTTCATCGGGAATAAATAAGGTGGCATTCAAGTCGTATGGACTCAAATCAACAACTTTGAATTGATAATAATCCTCAGCATTCGTTTGCTTATTCTCCTTGTTGTTGCATGACAACAACAATCCAAGAAAAATAAGAACAAGAAAATTCAGTTTCATGAGGTGAATTATATGTCAGCGAAGATATATACTTTTGAATAAAACAAGAGAATGAATCGAAAGTTGACGCTTATTGCCCTTATAATTTTTTCCCTTTCCATCGCCTTGGGCGCTTTCGGTGCCCACGCGCTGAAGGAGATTGTTTCCGCGAAGTGGCAGCTTGCCTTTGAAACAGCGGTGAAATATCAAATGTATGGAGCGCTTTTACTTTTAATCCTTTCCTTCCAGCCAACGTTTCATCGGCCCCAATTTAAACGATGGATTGCGCTCTTCATAGTTGGATTAGCCTGCTTCTCTAGTTCCATTTATGGACTTGTTGCCGCCGAAATTACGCATGCTAAGCTTACATTTCTTGGCCCAATCACACCCCTAGGAGGTTTACTGATGATCAGTTCTGTCTTGGCGATAGGAATTAAGTATGCTACAAATAAAGCTGATTAGTAGGCGAATTCCTTGTAATTTGATACCTTTGCAAACGACTAAAATCCGGAGCTAAAGATGGACAAAATTTCATATGTGGGGAACGCTGATGTAAATGCCATTGAGCATCTCTATAACCAATACAAACAAGACCCAACCAATGTTGATTTAAGTTGGCAAAAGTTCTTTGAGGGCTTTGAATTTGCACAAACTGATTTCTCAGCTGCCGGCGGTATCCCTGAGAATTTCCAAAAAGAATTTAATGTAATTAATCTCATAAATGCCTACCGAACCCGAGGTCATTTGTTCACCAAAACAAATCCCGTTCGGGAACGTAGAAAATATTTACCAACCTTAGAAATAGAGAATTTTGGATTAGCTCAAGCCGATTTGACCCTGATTTTCCAAGCTGGGGAGGCCATTGGTATTGGTCCGGCAACACTAAACGAGATCATTCAACACCTCGAATTAACCTATTGCCAATCCATTGGTATTGAATTTATTTATATGCGTCATCCCGAGCGTCTTGCCTGGATGAAAAACCGCATTGAATTAAAAAATAGACCCGTCCTCGATGTTACACGAAAACTCAAGATTTTTGAAAAACTTACACAAGCCTCAGCGTTTGAATCGTTCTTAGGCAAAAAGTTTGTGGGGCAAAAACGGTTCTCAATCGAAGGAGGAGAGGCATTAATTCCCGCCCTTGACACCCTGATTCACAAAGGTTCCGAAGCAGGCATATCTTATTTTGTTATGGGAATGGCGCACCGTGGCCGCCTAAATACCTTGGCCAATGTTTTTAATAAAAAGCCGAGTGATATTTTCTCAGAATTCGAAGGAAAAGAGTTTGAGTTTGATATGTACTTTGATGGAGATGTAAAGTATCATCAAGGGTTTACCTCGCACATTACCCTAGACAACGGACAAGAACTTGGCCTAACCCTAGCACCCAATCCTTCGCATCTCGAGGCGGTAGATACCGTGGTTGAGGGCATTGCTCGAGCGAAAATCGACCATGTGTTGCACAGCGAGGATAAGATATGTCCCGTTTTAATTCACGGAGATGCTGCCATTGCAGGACAAGGAATTGTATATGAAACCATACAAATGGCCCAATTAGATGGATATCGAGTTGGAGGCACCATACATATTGTGGTAAACAATCAAGTGGGCTTTACTACGAACTACTTGGATGGTAGGTCTTCTACCTATTGTACCGATGTGGCTAAAACTACACTCTCTCCGGTTTTTCATGTGAATGGAGATGATGTAGAGGCGGTTGTTCAGGCGATGGAAATCGCGGTGGCGTATCGCCAAGAATTCAAGCGTGATATCTTTATCGACTTATTGTGCTACAGAAAGTATGGACACAACGAAGGGGATGAGCCTAAGTTTACGCAGCCTACTCTTTATGACATCATCATGAAGCACCCAAATCCTAAAGTGATTTATCAACGTCAGTTAGAGGAGGAAGGGGTCTTGACGCAAGAAACAGCAAAACACATCGAAGAAGAATATAATCAATTCCTAGAATCTGAATTTGAAATTGCCCGCAAAAACGACAAGGCTCAAGTTTTTGATTTTTTAAGTGCAACATGGGAAGGTTTCCGGCACGGGAAAGCTGAAGATTTTGAGAAATCCCCTGAAACTGGCGTTGCAAAAGAAGTGCTGCTAGCATTGGGAAGAAAGCTAGCCACCCTTCCTGCGGACAAGAAGTATTTTAGGAAAATTTCAAAAATCTATGAAGACCGTCTGAACGCAATTGAAAACAATAGGTTAGATTGGGGTACTGCTGAAATGTTAGCCTATGCGACGCTCTTGAATGAAGGACACAGCGTTAGGCTTTCTGGGCAAGACGTTGAACGCGGCACCTTTTCCCACCGACATGCCGTGGTAAAAACAGAGGATACCGAGGAGGAAATTGAACCGCTGAATCTTTTAAGTGGGCATCAAGCGAAGTTTTATGCCTATAACTCCCTGCTTTCAGAATATGGAGTGCTCGGCTTTGAATATGGATATTCCTTAGCTCACCCATCCGGTTTAACCATCTGGGAAGCCCAATTTGGAGACTTTTTCAACGGGGCTCAGATTATGATTGATCAGTTTATCTCCGCAGGAGAAGATAAGTGGGCAACTCAATCTGGGTTAATGATGCTGCTTCCGCATGGATATGAAGGGCAAGGCGCCGAACATTCCAGTGCAAGACTTGAACGGTTTTTACAGCAATGTGCGGATTTGAATATGCAAATTGTGAATACCTCAACACCAGCCAACCATTTTCATGTGATCAGACGTCAATTAAAACGTGATTTTAGAAAACCATTGGTGGTATTCTCTCCGAAAATGTTATTGCGTTATCCAGATGCCACATCTACCTTGGAAGAAATGGAAAAAGGGAGCTTCTACGAAGTATTAGATGACACAGGGGTGGATGTAAATCATGTGGATACCGTGGTCCTATGTTCTGGAAAGTTTTATTATGAAATGAAAGTAAAGGCGAAGGAATTAGGTGTTCAAAACATGGCCTTTGTTCGTGTAGAACAATTATATCCGCTGCCAGAGAAACAAATCAATGAGATCGTTGGGAAATATAGTCCAAACCACGTGATTTGGGCCCAAGAAGAACCGGCGAACATGGGTGCTTGGACCTACATGGCGATGAATCTTAGGGCATTGAACTTAATAGGGATTCATAGAGGAGCAAGTGCCGCCCCTGCTGAAGGGTCCAAAAAATTGCATGAAAAACGCCTAGCAAACCTTTACGATTCGCTATTTGCTTATGCTAAATTAACAGTTGAAAAATAAAATTATGGCAATACTTGAAATGAAAGTGCCCTCTCCGGGGGAATCAATATCAGAAGTTGAAATCGCTCAATGGCTAGTCGCAGATGGAGATTATGTAGAGAAAGATCAAGCCATTGCCGAGGTAGATTCAGATAAAGCAACCTTAGAACTTCCTGCAGAACAAAGTGGTGTAATTACACTTAAAGCGCAAGAGGGGGATACCGTTAAGGTTGGGCAAGTGGTATGTTTAATCGATACCAGTGCCGCCAAACCTGCAGGCAGTGCACCCGCTAACGTGGAGGCAACTCCACCTGCTGCTGCCCCAGCACCAAAAAAAGAAGAAGTGGTAGTTCCAAACCCAAACCCGGTCGCGTCCTATGCTGCAGGAACTCCTTCTCCCGCCGCTGCTAAATTAATGGAGGAAAATAAGGTGGATTCCAAACGAATTAATGCCACGGGTAAAGATGGACGCATTACAAAAAATGATGTAATGAACGCCTTATCCGCAGGTTTTGATGCCTCGGCCTCCGCTGGTTGGGGCGGTACGCGTGATACTCGTCGTGAGAAAATGTCAATGCTTCGTAGAAAAATTGCAGAACGATTGGTTGCGGTAAAAAGTGAAACAGCGATGTTAACTACCTTCAATGAAATCGACATGAAGCCAGTAATGGATTTGCGCTCAAAGTATAAAGATGCGTTTTCGAAACACCACGAAGTTAACCTTGGATTTATGTCCTTTTTTACCAAAGCAGTAACAGAAGCACTAAAATTGTACCCCGCTGTAAATGGTCAAATTGATGGAAATGAAATGATTTTTCACGACTACGCCGATGTAGGAATTGCCGTATCTTCCCCAAAAGGATTGATGGTTCCCATTTTACGCAACGCGGAGCAGATGTCATTGGCCGAAATTGAACGTGAAATAAAACGCTTGGCAGTAAAGGCAAGAGACGGTAAAATTACCCCGGAAGACATGACAGGAGGTACGTTCACCATTACCAATGGCGGTGTATTCGGCTCCATGCTGTCTACCCCAATAATTAACCCGCCTCAATCTGCAATTCTTGGAATGCATAACATTGTGGAACGCCCAGTAGCGGTGAATGGACAAGTAGAAATTAGACCAATCATGTATGTGGCCTTGTCTTACGACCATCGGATAATTGACGGGAAAGAATCCGTTGGATTTTTAGTTAAAGTGAAAGAAATGCTGGAGAAGCCTGAACGAATGCTATTCGGAGCAAAAGATCCAGCTCAAATATTATTGGGATTATAATCCAAACCAACTTATGGCAAAAATTAGAAAGCAGGATGCGTTGGATTACCACGCGATGGGAAGACCTGGTAAAATTGAAGTAGTTCCAACGAAACCTTATTCTTCTCAACGCGATTTATCCTTAGCCTATTCTCCAGGGGTAGCAGAGCCGTGCTTAAAAATTGCAGAGAATAAAGAGGATGTGTATAAATATACCAGTAAATCTAACCTGGTAGCCGTAATTTCCAACGGAACGGCTGTATTGGGACTTGGAGATATTGGCCCGGAAGCATCTAAGCCAGTGATGGAAGGAAAGGGCTTGCTGTTTAAGATTTTTGCAGACATTGATGTATTCGACATCGAGATTGATGCGAAAGATCCTGAGTTGTTTATTCAAACTGTTAAGGCAATTGCACCAACGTTTGGAGGAATAAACTTAGAAGACATCAAAGCACCAGAAGCATTCGAAATCGAACGCCGATTGAAAGCAGAATTGGACATTCCAATCATGCATGACGATCAACACGGTACAGCGATTATTTCTTCCGCAGCATTGCTTAATGCCTTGGAATTAGCAAAAAAGAAAATTGAACGCGTTAAAATCGTAATCTCAGGAGCCGGTGCTTCTGCTTTGTCGTGTGCGAAGTTGTATGTGGCATTAGGAGCTAAAGTTTCCAATATTTATATGTTCGATTCGAAAGGATTGATCGGTGCCTTTAGAAGGGATCTTGATGAAATGAAGTCATTTTTTGCAAGCCATAAGAAAGAGGTTTCGTTTGAAGACGCATTTAAAGGAGCGGATGTATTTTTAGGCCTTTCTCGTGGAGGCCTTGTCAACAAAGAAATGATTAAGAAAATGGCTAAGGATCCCATTGTTTTCGCATTGGCTAATCCGGATCCAGAAATCTCATACAGGGACGCAACCTCCGTTCGTAAAGACATCATCATGGCAACGGGACGTTCAGATCATCCAAATCAGGTGAATAATGTCTTAGGGTTTCCCTTTATTTTTCGTGGAGCACTCGATGTTCGAGCTACGACCATCAATGAAGAAATGAAATTAGCAGCGGTTAAAGCCATTGCATCTCTGGCCAAGGAAACCATCCCAGAGGAAGTAATTGAAGCGTATGGCGAAAAGAATATCTCTTTCGGAAGAGATCAAATCATACCTAAGCCCCTAGACCCGCGCTTAATTTATTCTGTCGCCCCAGCCGTGGCAAAAGCAGCCATGGATTCCGGGGTTGCAAAGAATCCCATTAAAGATTGGCAGAAATATGAGGCAGAATTAAAGGCCCGACTGGGATTAGACAACGAGTTACTGAGAAACATTACTGCGAAAGCCCAAAGTAATCCTAAAAAAGTGGTTTTTGCAGAAGCAGACAATGTGAAAATACTTAAGGCAGCTCAAGTGTCTTACGAAGAAGGTGTTGCCTTTCCAATTCTTTTAGGGGATCGAGAGGTGATTCTCGCGCTAATGGAAGAATATAACGTAGAGCTACCGGAAGTAACCATTGTTGATCCAAAAGCAGACACGGAAGAGGAGCGACGCACCATGTTCGGAAAAGAATTTTTTCAGCGCAGAAAACGAAAAGGCTTAACGGAATTTGAGGCGGTAAAACTCATGCGTGAGCGAAATCATTTTGGAGCAATGATGGTAGATATGGGCTTGGCAGATGCCATGATTACGGGGTTAACACGCTCTTATCGTTCTACTGTTAAACCCTTGTTGCAAATTATTGGTCTTGAAAAGGATGTTAAAACCGTTGCCGGTATGTATATTTTGAATACAAAACGCGGCCCAATGTTTTTGGCGGATACGACTGTTAATTTAAATCCAAATGCCAGTCAAATTGCAGAAATCACCATCAACGTAGCTAAAACAATTCGGAAACTTAAGGTGCAACCTAAAATTGCCTTGTTGAGTTATTCTAACTTTGGTTCTTCTCCAGGCCCGGATGCAGAAAAAATGGCCGAGGCTGTTGCTACCCTCCATGCCGAGCATCCTCATTTAATTGTAGACGGTGAAATTCAAGCAAACTTTGCCCTGAATTCGGATTTATTGCTAGAGAAATTCCCCTTTTCCACTTTGGCAAATAAAGAAGTCAATACCTTGATTTTTCCAAATTTGTCAGCAGGAAATATCTCGTATAAATTATTACAGCAAATGACCGATAGTGATGCGGTTGGACCAATTCTAATTGGGATGAGAAAATCCATTCATGTGGTTCAGCTTGGAGCTACCGTAAGAGAAATAATAAATATGGTGAAAGTGGCCGTTATTGACGCTCAAAACAAATAAATTATGATTGCACAATTGCAAGGACGCCTGGTTGAAAAACACCCAACAGAACTTATCATTGATTGCGGTGGAGTAGGTTACGAAGTTAAAATTTCGTTGAATTGTTTCTCTGCCTTGGGTGATTCTGAACAAGTGCGGGTATTTACAAAACTCATTGTACGGGAAGATGCGCATTTGCTGTATGGCTTTCACGCCAAAGAAGAACGGGAGATGTTTAATCACCTGATTAGCGTTTCAGGAATTGGGCCAAATACGGCGATGATCATGTTGTCGTCTATGGTCCCCGAAGATATTGCTAAGGCAATCCAAACCGAGGATGTGGTAACCATTCAAAAAATTAAAGGAATTGGCGCTAAAACCGCCCAACGGGTGATCATTGATCTGAAAGGGAAAGTCGTGAAATTATCCGAACAAGCACAAAATATGTTCAGCGCGAACAATACAAATAGATTTGATGCGTTAACGGCACTGGTTTCTTTGGGCTTCGATAAAAAAGCAGCGGAAAAAGCAATAGAACGCATCGATACGGGCAGTGAACCGGTTGAATCATTAATCAAAGAGGCTTTAAAAGTATTGTAGTGAATTGGTGTAAGAGAAATATTCTTTCTAAGGGTTTCTTATTGGGCTTACTTTTAGCCCTGTACGCGCATGCATCTTTTGCTCAAGGACCCGTTCTTCCTTTTCCGATTAATCCTTCCTTTAATTCCTATAACAACAATCAGCAATCCTTCGATTTAGGTGACCCTACCAACATGCAACAAAGCATTGAATATGATCCTGAAACAGGACATTACGTCTTTAAGCAAACGGTAGGAGAAGGACTTCTCTTTCGAAACCCAACTTCTATGTCCCTGGAAGACTACCTGAAGTATAAGAATAAACAATTTGAAGGTCAAAATTGGGAACAACAAATCGAAGAAGAGTCGGTGGTTGGTAGATCCTTTGAACTTCCTATTAAAATTGGGAGTAAGGTCTTTGAAAGTATTTTTGGTTCGGGTGAAATTGTAATCCGTCCCCAAGGAAATGTCGAGGTCCAACTTGGAGTAAATCACTCGCGGTATGATAACCCGATCCTTCCCCTGCGTCAGCGTAGGATTACTCGCTTTGATTTCCAGCAAAACATCAACATGGATATTGTTGGTCAAATTGGAACACGCCTTAAAATTGGTGCAAAATACAACACGCAAGCGGCCTTCGATTTTGAAAATATTTCTAAACTCGAGCATACCGGCGACGAGGACCAAATTCTTCAGAAAATTGCATTGGGTATGGTCAGCTTGGATTTACCAACTTCTTTGATTCAAGGCTCGCAAACCCTCTTCGGAGCAAAAACACAGCTTAAATTCGGCCGTTCAACCTTTGATTTGATTCTTGCTCAATCCAAAGGCAAGCGTCAAGAGATCAACATTACGGGAAAGTCTCAAGTGCAGAAGTTTGAACTAACCGCGGATAACTACGAAGCCAATCGTCATTACTTTTTGAATATGTTTTATCATGACGATTATGATTCTGCAATGACCTCCTTACCAAATGTGAATGCCACTCGTTACATCACACGAATTGAAGTATGGGTTACCAATCGCTCTAATATAACTGAGAATACGCGTAATATTATTGCTTTTTCTGATTTAGGGGAAGGTAAATCTACCAACTGTCAAGGAAATCCGGGGGGCTTCGGCACAGGCGTTGAACCTGCCAATAATGCCAATAGTTTATATCAATGGGCGGCAAATCAACCCCTGATTCGAAACTTCGCTACCGCAGTTCCTGCCCTAAACAATCAGGTGACAGCCCCGGGTCCTTTCCAACAAGCAAAAGACTATGAAAAGGTAGAGAACGCTCGTAAATTATCGGATCAGGAATTCAGCTATAATGCATTGCTCGGTTATGTTTCGTTAAACAATCCGCTCAATAACGATGAGGTTCTCGCCGTCGCTTATGAGTATACTTACCGTGGACAAACCTATCAAGTTGGTGAATTATCCACCGATGGTGCCAGCGGTCAAGAAGCCCTAATTTTAAAATTATTAAAGCCAACCATTACGAGTCCACAAAATAAGATTTGGGACTTAATGATGAAAAACGTGTATTCCATTGGTGCCTATCAAGTAGATCAACAGGGATTTAAAGTTGATATTTTCTACAACAACCCTTCTACCAGTGTTCCGTTGCCGGTGTTCCCAATGGCCGGGTTAGATGATAAACAACTAGTGACTTTACTAGAAATGGACCGTTTAAATCAGAATAATCAGCCGTTTTCTGACGGTGTTTTTGATTATGTGCCTTTTACTGTTAACGGTTCAAAAATTGAGAACGGGGGAACAATTAACCGTAAGAATGGAAGAATCTTTTTCTCAACCGTTGAACCTTTTGGCAAAACATTGGCAAACAAATTACAATCCATCGGCGTTCCTCAAACAACTATTAATAACATTGCTTTTTACGAATTATACGATTCAACAAAAACAGCCGCCCAACAAATTCCGAGTAAAAACAGGTTCCTGTTTAAAGGCGAGTATCAATCCTCGGTAAGTTCAGACATTCCACTGAACGCACTGAACGTGCCGCAAGGAGCGGTTACTGTAACGGCCGGAGGAATAAAGTTGACCGAGGGCACCGACTTTACCGTGGATTATAACCTCGGGAGAGTTAAAATTCTAAACACCGGAATTCTAGAGTCAAATACTCCCATAAAAATTTCCATAGAAAGCAATTCAGTGTTTGGATTTCAAGCCCGTTCGCTCATGGGGGGGCATTACCAGTATCGCTTGAGCGATAAAATGAAGTTTGGTGCCACGTGGGTACGAATGACCGAACGTCCAGTAACTCAAAAAGTGGATTTTGGAAGCGAACCCTTTAAAAACAATGTAGTTGGAATCGACTTTAGCATTCGAACCGACGTTCCATTCCTTACGCGCCTTGTTGATTTACTGCCCGTAATTTCAACCAATCAAATGTCTACCTTCTCTATTAATGGTGAAGCTGCTTATTTAATTCCTGGGCAACCCAAAGTGATCAATAAAGACGGTACTTCCTACGTAGATGATTTCGAAGCGTCTCAAAGTACAATTGATTTAAAATCAGCAACCGCATGGCGTTTAGCGTCTATCCCACAAGGACAACCCGACCTTTTCCCAGAGGCCTCCTCACAGAATTTATCCGCTGGGTTCAAACGGGCGAAAATGGCATGGTATACCATTGACCCAGTGTTCTACCAAAGCAATAATTTAACCCCCAATCACATTAAGCAAGACGCAACCATGTTGGCAGATAGCCGCATGCGTCTCGTGAATTTTACGGACATATTCCCGAATCAACAGTTGCAATACGGGTCCATTCCAAACATTACAGTATTCGACGTTAATTATTATCCAAAGGAGCGTGGGATGTACAATTATGACACCACCGCAACAGTAGATAGCCTAGGTCAATTTACGAATCCTGAGAACCGGTGGGGCGGCATCATGAGGGCCCTATCAACGAATGATTTTGAGTTGGCAAACGTACAATTTATTCAGTTTTGGATGCTCGATCCTTTCAATGACGATGCGGAAAATCAAGACCCAAACACCACGATGAATGGAGGGGATTTGTATTTTAATTTGGGGAATGTTTCCGAAGACGTTTTACCAGACTCACGCAAAGAATATGAAAATGGCATTCCTCCTTTCGGTCCATCCATTGCAGATAATGTAGATACTACCCTTTGGGCAAGGGTTTCCAATGAACAGGTCATTGTAAATGCATTTGATACCGATCCAGAAGCAAGACTGAACCAAGACATCGGACTCGATGGATGGAATAGCGCTTCAGAGCAATCCGCGTATGCAAACTATGTGAATTGGGTTCAGAATAACCCTACTATTTCTCCTGTTGCGAAAGCTAGAATGATTCAAGACCCATCGAATGACGATTATAACTATTACCTCGATGACAACTTTGATAATGCCCAGTTAAATATTCTAGAGCGATACAAGCGATATAATGGCATGGAAGGGAATGCGCCTACCACCAATATGTCCGATACGGCCAATGCGGCAGGTTATCCTACTCAGGCCACGAATATGCCCGATTTAGAGGATATCAATCAAGACAATAACCTGTCAGAATCTGAGGCCTATTTCCAGTACAAAATGAGCTTGCGGCCAAATGATATGGTGGTTGGTAAAAACTTCATTACCAACGTTCAGTTGTATCAAAATGGAAATAAAACTGAAAAGTGGTATCAGGTACGTATCCCCTTGATTTCTTATGAGAAAAAGGTGAATGGGATCCAAGATTTTAGGTCGATACGATTTATGCGCTTGTTCATGAAAAACTTTGATGAGCAAACGCAATTGCGTTTTGCCAAAATGGAATTTATGCGCGGTGAATGGAGGCCTTATTTACTCGATTTAACCCAGCCAGGAATTAGTGTTCAACCCGATCCAAACTTAACGGCGTTCAATATTTCTGCAGTGAATGTGGAAGAAAACGACCAACGCACTCCGGTTAAATATGAGGTACCACCGGGTATCATTCGAGAAATTGATCCATCACAGACCTATCAGCGTCAAATGAATGAGCAATCTTTGGTGTTGGACATCTGCAACCTAGAGGATGGAGATGCTAGAGCCGCATATAAAAATGTGGTTTTTGATGTGCGAACCTACAAAAAACTTAAGCTGTTTGCCCACGCAGAAGAAGTAAATCCATTGATTCCGTTTAACGATAAAGAAGTCACCTTGTTTGTGCGCTTAGGTACAGATTTCGTGGATAACTATTATGAATATGAGCTGCCCTTGGTTAAAACGCCATGGGGTGTGACTTCACCTGATGACATTTGGCCTGCAGCAAATAATGTGGAAATTGTATTTGATGATTTATTGAATTTAAAAAAAGAACGGAATCAAAAAGTAGAGGACGGAGTTACCGGGGTTTCTACCATGTTTGAGTACGCAAAAGACGATCCGGCAAACGCGGATCATAGAATCAAGGTGAAAGGCTCCCCTAATTTACAAGCGATTAAAACCATCATGATTGGGGTCAGAAATCCCCTTCAATCTGATCCGAGTAATAATTGGCCCGATGATGGAGAACCAGAATGCGTCAATGTATGGGTGAATGAATTGCGTTTAACCGATTTTGTGAGTGAAGGTGGAGGCGCTGCCGTGGGTCAAGCACAACTACAATTAGCTGATTTCGCTACGATTTCCGCTTCTGGTAATTATTCCGGAATCAACTGGGGATCCGTTGAAAGTCGCGTCCAGGATCGTCAACGAAATCAAAAGGTGGGAGTAGACATGAACTCTACCGTACAGCTAGGGCAATTCTTTGGTAAACAAGCGAAAGTATCCTTACCATTCTTTTATGGGTACTCCTTGAATGTGATTAATCCAGAATACGACCCATTCAATCCAGACATTAAATTAGCAGATTATGATTTAGCTACCCGAAAGGAGCGCGGAAAATTGGGTCAAGACTTTAATGAGCGCAAATCATTCAATTTTACGAACGTTCGCAAAGAAGCAAAAGCAGGGGCTAAGCCAGCATTCTGGCGCATTTCTAACTGGTCTGCAAGTTATGCGTATTCGGAGAATTTGAAACGTGATTTTAATACCAATTACGACCGAACGAAGAATTACACAGGAGCTTTAAATTATAATTACACGTTTACCGGCAAAGCCGTTGAGCCCTTTAAAAAATGGAAACCCGTTCAAAAATCTAAGTGGCTTGCCTTGGTTAAAGACATGAACTTCTACCTCATGCCGAAGAACATCACCTTTACCAATGATCTCTTACGGATGTATAACGAACGACAAGTTCGGAATAACTTGGTTCCAAATTATCAGTTTGATCCAGTCTTCTTAAAGAAATTTGATTGGAACAGAAATTATAACATTGGGTATGATATTACCAAGAATCTCAAGGCCTCTTTCGCGGCAACGAACAAAGCAATTTTTGCCGAAGGAAATAGCCGGGTGGATCGGAAGAATGATCCGTTTGCGTTTCAAGAATTCAAGGATTCAATCCGCTCTCAAATGGCTACGTTTGGTCAAACAATGGAATATAGCCATAATTATAATTTGAGTTATACGGTACCCTTGGATAAGTTTCCTTTGACGAATTGGTTAACCTTAAATGCCAAATACAATGGCAGCTACAATTGGCAACGCGCACCCTTAGCCCAAACCAATTTTGGTAACATCATTCAAAACAACCGCAGTGTTAACCTTACGTCGCAAGCGAATTTTGTGACATTGTACAACAAGGTCCCTTTGTTTAAGCGCGTACTTTCTGATGGAAGAAATAATCGGGGGGCATTAAATGCTAAAAACAACCAAGGTCAAAACAACAACCAAGGAAATAAAAAGGTTGAAGAACAGGCTCCTAAACCGCCAAAACCGGTGGAGGAAATGACAAAAAAGGAACGAAGAAAATGGGATAAGGTGCTACGAAAATACGAGCGTAAGAAGAAGAAAGAAGAGAATGCCAAGAAGAAGGTGAATCCTGCCGTTGGTTTTGCTGCGCGCCTATTAATGACCGTTCGCAACGTTTCTGGTACCTATACCATCGATGATGGAACCATGTTGCCTGGGTCAAATCAAGAATCAAGAATTCTTGGAATGAACAGCAACAACCTCGGAATGAGTTCATTTGCCTTCGGTAAACAAGGATATGACATTTGGGGTCGTGAAAATGGATACAACATTGCAGAACTGTCTGCAAATAACGGATGGTTGGTTCAAAATGAAAATTTAAACAAACAATTTGCCACAACACATTCCACTAAATTGAATTTGCGCGCTACCCTTGAGCCGGTGAAAGATTTGAGCATTGAAATGAAATTAAACCGAAATTATGGATTAAACAGCGGTGAGTTCTTCCGATGGAATGAAACCAATCAGCAATTCGAAGGGCAGAGTCGGTTCCAATCTGCTACCTTAACCTATTCAACCATTACCTGGGGAACAGCCTTCCTTCGAGACAATAAAGACCGTTCTTCAGAAGTATTTAATCAATTGTTAGCGAATCGTCAAACGGTGTCTCAATTAATAGGTGCAAATAATCCGAATTCATCCGTATTGCCTTCTGGATATTTTGACGGATACTCAGGGAACCAACAGGAAGTGGTTATTGGTGCTTTCTTAACGGCGTATGGCAATAGAGAGGTAAATGATAAAAACATCAACCCAGTGCGCAACATGCCACTACCGAATTGGAGTTTGACATATAATGGCTTGTCCAAATTTGAGTTTATGAAGAAATATGTGAAATCATTTGTGATACGTCACGCATACAATTCCACAGTTTCGGTAAACGGGATGCAATCCAACATGGGAGCCACCACGGATGCCAACGGAAATCCAACGGCGTTGGATTTGAATAATAACTTTATTTCAAGCTTGCAGGTACAGAACATCACCATAAGTGAGCAGTTCTCTCCCTTAATTGGACTTGATGCCACATGGACCGTTTTCGGACAACCTTTAACCACTAAATTTGAATATAAAAAGGACCGCTTAGCGACCTTATCGCTCAATAATAGTCAAGTTACTGAAGTGAAATCGGATGAGATTGTGATTGGGATGCAAACTAAAATTGCAAAGGTTAAATTAATGGAGCGTATTCCAGCAAATGATTTGAATGCGGGAATTAACTTCTCCTACCGAGACAACGCTACCTTGATTCGTAAAGTGGTTGAAAATACCAATCAAGCGACGGCAGGTCAAAAGGTGATTTCTTTGAAATTGAATATTGATTATAATTTATCCCAAAACTTAACGGTTTCCTATTATTATGATCAAAATTTAAATACGCCAAAAGTCGCTACCAGCTATTCTACAGGCAATATGAGTACGGGGATTAAATTAAGGTTTAACCTTGCCGGTGTTCAGTAATGAATATTCGTGCTGCGCACATATCTGATGTCCCTGCCATTCACGGCTTAATTGTTGAATTAGCGGTATATGAGCGAGAACCGGATGCTGTAATCAATACAATCAGTGCCTTGGAGGCGGATTTATTTGTCCATAAACGCTGTTTTGCGATAGTTTCAGAATTAGAAGGTGAAATTGTAGGGTTTGCCCTGTATTTCTTTGGGTATTCCACGTGGAAAGGCCGAACCTTATACCTGGAGGATATTTACGTGAAAGAATCGCACCGAAAACACGGCATAGGTCAGGCCTTATTTACTGCTGTGGTTGAAATCGCAAACCGTGAAGGGGTTCGACGTATGGATTGGCAAGTATTGGAGTGGAACACACCAGCAATCGCATTTTATGAAAAAAACAACGCGCTACTCGATGGGGAGTGGATCAATGGCCGTCTGTATTTTTAGGTTAGTTACGATACTTGGTTTTTTTGTGTTTTTTACCTCATGGGCACAAGAGTTCCCTGATTCCATCCCGATGAATGATATTCGGGTGCTTGCATCGCACAACAGCTATAAAATCCAGCCTACAGCTCGGACGATGAAATTTATCAATCGATTTAAATCCGTGCTCGGCGAGGAAAACCAACCCTTTCAGTTAGTATATTCTCACGTTCCAATTTCGGAACAACTTGGTGCGTATCACATTAGAGGCCTCGAGCTTGATGTCTATAATGATCCAACGGGTGGTCGGTACTTTAAACATCGCTTGAATTTCTTCATCCCAAAACAACGCATCAAGGAAGAAACGTACAAGGCGCTTAAAGAACCTGGATTTAAAATAATCCATATTCCAGACATTGATTACCAAACCAATTATCTAAGCTTAGCTGACGCGCTGGAAGAATTGAATGCATGGAGCGTATCAAATCCAACGCATGCCCCGATTTTTGTGAACATTGAATTAAAAGGAAGTGCCCTTGGTGATGAGGCAGGAATATTAAGGCTCCTTGGGTTTAAAAAAGCCATCCCGTTTGATCGTTCTGCGCTGAATCAAATGGATAGTGTATTTCAAGCTACACTGAAAACGATGTACAGAACTACTGAATTTTTAAATCATGAGTTGACCTTACAAGACCGGATTCTACATCAAGGGTGGCCAACTTTAGGCGAAGTACGGGGTCGGATTTTCGTGATTATCCAGGGGAGTGGGGCATCAAATTATCCAGAACACGGCGGGGCATTCAAATACGGGAGTTCGGAAAATCCCAATTGTATCTTTTTGTTATGTGATGACCCCTTTGCGAATGAAATGCTCATAGTTCAGCAGCGTTCAACACACATCATTCGCACGCGAACAGATGCTGGAACCATTGAAGCAAGAAAAAACGATTATTCCCGCTTAAACAAAGCATTAGGAACGGGGGCTCAAATTTTATCTACAGATTATTACAAACCCGACCCAGCCATAGGTGCGTTTGTAATACCATTTCAAGGGTTTATTCCCTACTAAGAACGAATTCTTGGGAACAGCTTGCGGTTATCTACTACATCGGCAGACTTACGTAGTGCACCCATGAGCATTCCTTGAATGTTCCCTTTTAACATGGATGTTAATTGGTCCTTTTCTTCCTTGTAGGTAGCATTCGCAGGGGCTTTCTTAGTACTGTTTACTTTGATTACATAGACGCCACCCTTTCCTTTCAATGGAATGGTAGTTTGACCGTCTTTAACATACCCAGAGAACAAGGCACCAACGATTTCTGGCTCATAGCCAGTATTTCCAAGTGAAGGATTACTGAAGGTGATTTGAACTTCTTCAACAACCGTGTTTCCTTTTTTCGCTAATGTTTGTAGATTTTTGGTTTTCGCCATCTGATTCATCAAGCGTTTTGCCTTTTTTTCTTCCATCAAATCTTTCCTCATTCGGTCTCTTGCATCTGCTAAGGTTGGCTCACCTTTTTCGCGAATACTTCCCAACATGGCAATAATATACTTGTCTTTATCACGGATTGGAGCCGCTAATAAATCTCCAGACGCTGCATCTTCATTGTATGCGAGTTCGAGGATTCGATCCATAGCATTCGTTGTCACCAATCCATAAACCCGTGGATTGTTATCTTCCAACGCGATTGGACGAACAAAGTATTTGTTTTTAGAGGCAAGCGTGTCAAACGCCGCCACTTTTTTAGACAAATCATCCAGTTTTGACAACGTTTGATCTAATTTGTATAAAATACGATTTGCCTCTGTTTCCATATTTCCTATGGTAAGTTCGGAGGCTTTAAACGATTTAACTACCGTAGTTAAGATTGGGAATTTTTTGGTGTCTCGTTCCAATACCTCAATAATGTGGAAACCGAAATCAGTTTTCACCACTCCGATTTTACCAATGGGAGCATTCGCACAATAGGATCCGAATTCCTTAACCATATCGCCTTCTAAAAAGTCAGCATATTCACCGCCTTTGTCCTTAGATCCTGGATCATCGCTGTGTTTTTGCACCAATTCAGCGAA
>DBCM01000045.1 GCA_002293045.1 Flavobacteriales bacterium UBA958
ATGTGGCGGATTTGAATTACGACAGCCAAGAGATGCGCAAAGAAATGATTGCTTCCATGAAATATTGGGTAAAAGAATGTGATATCGATGGCTTTCGCTGTGATGTAGCAGGCTGGGTTCCTATGGATTTTTGGATTCAAGCCAGACAGGAGTTGGAAACGGTTAAGCCATTGTTTATGTTGGCAGAATCTGAAGGAGCTGATCAACATCAAGCCTTTGACATGACTTACGGGTGGGAATTCCACCACATCATGAATAAAATTGCTCAAGGTAAAGCGGAGCCTTCAGAGATTCAAACCTATTTAGCAAAGGATAAGGAATATCCGAAAAATGCCATTCGAATGTACTTTACTTCAAATCACGACGAGAACTCGTGGAATGGTACCGAAATGGAACGCATGGGCGATGCTCGTTTCGTAATGGCGGTGTTGTCATATGCCATGAACGGGATGCCCTTGATTTACAACGGACAAGAAACCTCATTAGATCGTCGCCTACTTTTCTTTGAAAAAGATCAAATTAATTGGGATAAAATGGACATGGTTCGTTTTTACAGCACTTTAAATGCCTTAAAACAAAATAATAAGTGCCTTGCCGCGGACAGGTATGAGGCCTACACGAATGTCGAATTACTTAACGATGGAAAAGTGTTAATTTTTAAGAAGCAATCAAATGAGGTGCCGGATTCCGAGGTGGTTTTCTTTTTGAACCTGTCCGGAAAAAAGCAAAGCGTAAAAGGTCTTGCAGATACCAAAGCCCAATGGACGAATGTATTTACCGGAAAACGCTTCAAAAAAGTGAATAAGTCGCTTAAGCTTTCTCCCTGGGGTTACTTGGTCATTGAAAAATAGAATTCATGGAACCAACGAATAAACCAGCGCTAAGTTTTTGGCAAATATGGAACATGAGTTTCGGATTTATGGGAATCCAGTTTGGGTTTGCTTTACAAGGTGGCTATATGTCACGCATATTTCAAACCCTCGGAGCAACACCCGATGAGATTCCTGGACTTTGGATTGCAGCGCCCTTAACGGGATTAATTGTTCAGCCCATTATTGGATTTTTATCGGATCGTACATGGATTTCGATTAATAACAATTCTGAGGTCAGCAAATGGTCAATTGCTCTTGGTCGACGTAAACCCTACTTTTTGATAGGGGCAATTTTAAGTTCCTTTGCCTTGTTTTTTGTGCCATATTCACCGGAATTGTGGATCGCAGCTGGTTTTCTTTGGGTGCTTGATGCATCAATAAATATTAGCATGGAGCCTTTTCGTGCCTTAGTAGCAGATAAATTACCAGACCATCAACGCTCGTATGGGTTTATTTTACAGACCTTGATTATAGGAATAGGAACGTGGGTTGCTTCAAACTTGCCTTGGATGGTTACACAATTAGGGTTCCCTGAATCGGATGATAAAACAGTGATTCCTGATAACGTAAAAGTAGCTTTTGGAATTGGTGCATTGGTCTTTTTGCTGAGTATTCTTTATACGGTGTTAACCACAAAAGAATATCCGCCGGCAGATGAAGATCAATTTAAGGCAGAAAAGAAAAAGGGGAATTTCATAAAAGACTTTTTGGATTCGGTTCGCACCATGTCGTCTACCATGCTGAAGTTAGGTGTTGTCCAATTCTTCAGTTGGTTTGCGTTTTTCACCATGTGGAGTATGGCCACGCCCGCGCTTACCGCCCATGTATACAACGCGCCAGCACCCAATAAATCCGAGTTTAATCTGAACATGGCAACTGATAAATCCACGTTTGAAGCCATGAATGTGGCGTATCAACATGCCTCGGATTCGGTGGGGTCCAACATGGGTGTATATGGCTTAACTTCTATGGTTTTCGCCTTGTTGTTAACGTTCTATTCAGCGAAACGAACCGTTAATCGCAAATGGATTCATTTAGGGTCGCTCGTTCTTGGGGGTATAGGGTTTATTTCGATGAGTTTAATTCCTGATGCATCTTATTTATGGATTTGCTTTGCCTTGATTGGTTTTTCATGGGGTAGCATTCTTTCCATGCCCTATGCCATGTTGTCAAGTTCTGTTGATGAAACCAAGATGGGCTTAATGATGGGCCTGTTTAATATGTTTATCGTTATCCCACAGATAGTAGCAGCTCTTGGCGGGGTAATTTTTTTATCGAAAGCTTTTGGCGATTCTCCCATTGCACCCATGCTGTTAGCCGGTGTATCGCTGGTTATCGCAGGGTTTTGTAATTTGTTGATCACCGATAAAACTGTCGCGCGTGGCTAGGATAAAAGCATTGCTATTTGATTTAGATGGCGTCATTGTTTCCACCGAGAAAAATCACTTTGAAGCATGGCGAGAAACAGCAAGTAAATTAGGGATTTCCTTTTCTGAACATGACAATGAAGCGTTAAAAGGGGTGAATAGGGTAGATTCCCTCAAGCAAATACTCAAGCTTGGGAATAAAAATGTGAGTGCCGAAGAATTCGAATCCTTGCTTGTTTTTAAAAATGACATGTATTTAGATTCCATTACTACCTTATCTAAGGCTGATTTGTTGCCCGGTGTGCATTCGCTTTTACAGCAGGCTAAATCCATGGGGGTAAAAATTGGTTTAGGGTCATCCAGCAAGAATGCACCGATGATTTTAAGACTATTGGGAATTACTGATCTATTTGATGCAGTAATAGATGGCAACGGAGTTAAACAGCCCAAACCTGATCCCGAGGTATTTTTAAATGGGGCAAAAGCCTTAGCGCTTTCTCCCTCTGATTGCTTAGTGTTCGAAGATGCAAACAGTGGTGTTGCCGCGGCAAAAGCAGGTGGATTTATCGCGATAGGAGTTGGTAATCCCCTATTGAAAGGGGTGGCTGATATTTATTTTAATGATTTGACAGAATTTAGGTTAGAAGAATATGCGTAATTTATTTGAGATCGATGCGTGGAAGATTATTGAGCAAAAGTTCGATCCAAGCAAGCAAAAACAAGCGGAGAGTATTTTTAGTATTGGTAATGGTGCCTTCGGACAACGGGCTAATTTTGAGGAACATTACTCCGGAGCTTCCCTGCAGGGAAGCTATATAGGAGGGGTGTATTACCCAGATAAAACAAGAGTGGGCTGGTGGAAAAATGGGTACCCAGAATATTTCGCTAAAGTGCTCAACGCCTGCAATTGGATTGGCATTAACATTGAAATCGATGGCGAGCTCTTGGATCTTAATGTGCAAAAACCTAGCGCCTTTTATCGTGAGTTAGACATGCATACTGGTGTGCTAACACGGCGTTTCAAGGTGAAATTTGCCCAGGGTAAAGAACTTCAGGTTGAATCGGTTCGCTTTTGTTCCATGGACGACGATGAATTGGCGGCGATTCAATATTCCGTAACCCCCTTGAATTTTAGTGGGAACATTAAGTTTATCCCATATCTTGATGGTAAGGTACATAATCACGATTCTAACTACGATGAGTTTTTCTGGGAAGAAGATAGCCACAAAGTGGATGTTAAAAAGGCTTACATCTGTGCTAAAACCAAGAAAACGAATTTCAGCGTAGCAACCGCCATGCGATTCTCCTTCTGGAAAAATGAGGAATTACTAACCATCCATCCGAACATCGCATCAAGCGAGTTTTATGTAGAAAATAACTTTGAGCACTTTGCAGAGCAAGGAAATACGTACACGCTCAAGAAATATGTGAGTATTGTATCAACGGTGCACCATTCCGAGTTTTCAGTTATTCCAAGAGCTATCAATAAGGTTAGAGATGCTTATGTTTCAGGGTTTAATGCCTTGTTGTCCTCACATAAAACTGCATGGAATAACATTTGGAGTAAAGCCGATATTGTTATTGAAGGAGATGTAGCTTCTCAACAAGGCATTCGCTTCAATATTTTTCAATTATACCAAACCTACACTGGCAAGCATGCTCAATTGAATATTGGTCCAAAAGGCTTTACGGGTGAGAAATATGGAGGCGCCACCTATTGGGATACCGAGGCGTATTGTTTGCCTTTTTATTTGAAAACCGCAGAACCAGCTGTAGCGAAACAGCTCTTAGTGTATCGCTACAATCAATTGGATCGGGCCATTGAAAATGCAGAGAAACTTGGATTTAAAAACGGTGCTGCGTTGTATCCTATGGTAACCATGAACGGAGAAGAATGTCACAACGAATGGGAAATCACATTCGAAGAAATCCACAGAAATGGAGCGATTGCCTTTGGTATTTACAACTACGTTAGACATACCGGAGATGCTGATTACCTGAAAGATAAGGGACGAAAGGTGTTGAATGGAATTGCTAGATTTTGGGCTCAGCGTTTCAATTGGTCGGAAGACAAGAAACAATATGTCATGCTTGGCGTAACCGGACCAAACGAGTATGAAAATAACATCAACAATAACTGGTACACCAACTATATCGCCAAATGG
>DBCM01000125.1 GCA_002293045.1 Flavobacteriales bacterium UBA958
GTATAGCATTACAGACCTGAAATTGTTGGCAGGAACGTATTACATACAAATTTTGAGCGGTGAACGTGCAACCGACCCCTTGAAACAAGTCATTCGCTAGGCGCGCACGATAAAATAGTTTGAAATGGTTCGTTCGAAGGAACGGAAAATTTTTGTCTATTCAACAAGTGTTTATGCAATTTCCGCCTATCTCGCATGTACTTTTCACCTATCTTTATCTCCGTGAAACGGGTTATAAAAGATACGGTATTGCTCCTTTTAGGAATTGCCAGTGCTACCTTTGGATTGAAAGGATTTCTTATTCCGAATCACTTCATCGATGGCGGCGCTATGGGTATTTCCATGTTAGCGAGTCAGTTTTCTAGCATTTCACTCGGGGTTTTTATTATCTTAATCAACACGCCTTTTATTTTATTGGGTAAGCGCTTACTGGGTAATGCCTTTGCCCTTAAAACCTTTCTTGCCATTGTGGGCCTTAGTACCTCATTGAGTTTTATATCCATACCTCTTGTGACCACAGACCCTATACTAATAGCTGTGTTCGGTGGTGTATTTTTAGGTGCAGGGATTGGATTCGCGATGCGCGGGGGGGCAGTAATCGATGGTACCGAAGTACTCGCCATTTACTTAAGTAAGAAATTGGGTGCAACAGTAGGTGATATCATGTTGGCAATGAATGTCCTTATCTTTTCCTTAGCCGCCTACCTCATGGGAGCAGAAATTGCCTTATATTCTTTACTCACCTACCTGGCGGCATCCAAAGCGCTTGACTTTATTGTTGAAGGTATTGAAGAGTATGTTGGGGTGACAATTGTTTCCGATTATTGCGAGGAAGTACGTTTGGTTATTATCGAAAAATTGAACCGTGGGGTAACCGTTTATTCCGGTAAAAAAGGCTACGGCAAGCGAGGCGATACCGAAAATGTAGATGTGCTATACAGCGTGATCACTCGGCTTGAAATTAATCGTATGTACACCGAAGTTGAAAAAATTGACCCCAATGCCTTCATTGTCATGCATAGCGTTAAGGATACCAAAGGCGGAATGATCAAACAACGGTCCTTAAAAGCATGAGTAGACGTTAAGACTTTAAGATATTGCGCACCCTGAGTAGTCCGAAGGACGTATCGAAGGGTGCGTGCAAGTGACAAAAATTTCTGTGATTATTAAATTTCTATGGGAGCACCCTTCGATAAGCTTAAGTATCGCACTAGAGGTATTTTTTTCGAGTTAAAGCGGTCCCTGAGTAGTCCGAAGGACGTATCGAAGGGCCGCTTTCCAAGTACTTGCATCCTTAAATCCTAAAGTCCTAAAGTCCTAAAGTCCACTAAGACATTAAGAGAATTAAAATCCAGATGTTCTAATGTCCAAATGTCCATTTGTCTTTATGTCCTAACGTACCAATGTCCATATTTCATTACTTTTGTATTCATGGATTTTCTAACTAATCTAGGTCAAACCTCACCTTATCCGCTATTGATGGAGGTAGATCGCGCAGAAGGGATTTTCATTTACGACAAACACGGGAATGCCTATGCCGATTTAATCTCAGGAATTGCCGTGAGCTCCCTTGGTCATGGGCATCCAAGCATTAAAAAAGCAATTCACGAGCAAGTGGAACGTCACCTCCACGTCATGGTGTACGGCGAGTTTATTCAAGATGCTCAGATGGATTTTGCGCAGCAACTGACATCCATGTTGCCTTCAAGCCTACAGGCGGTATATCCAGTAAATTCTGGAACCGAAGCAAATGAAGCCGCCATGAAATTGGTGAAACGTGTTACCGGTAGAAGCGAAATCATCGCATTCAAAGGATCGTATCACGGAAGTACTCACGGTTCGATGAGTATCTCATACAATGAGCTAAAAAAAACTAATTATCGTCCCTTATTACCTGGAATTCGCTTCATTACACTCAATCAGGTGGAAGACTTAGCGCAAATTACCACAGCCACTGCAGGGGTTATTTTAGAGACCATTCAAGGAGATGCCGGTGTTCGAATTCCAGATAACTCCTACCTACAAGCCTTAAGAGCCCGTTGCACCGAAGTGGGCGCCTTGTTGGTGTTAGATGAAATTCAATGCGGCTTGGGTAGAACAGGAAAGAACTTCGCCTTTGAACATTATACCCTCATTCCGGATGTATTAACCTTGGGGAAATCCCTCGGAGGTGGACTTCCCATCGGGGCGCTTGTGAGCAGCAAAGAACATATGGCGGTGTTTAAAGAAAATCCGGTCCTAGGACACATAACTACCTTTGGAGGTCACCCTGTCGTATGTGCTTCAGCCGCAGCGTTTCTAAAAGTGCTCACTACAGAAATCAACTATTCAACCCTGCCAAAAATCGCTTCGATTTTTTATGATGCCCTGATTGCGCATCCTGAGGTTAAAGAAATTCGAAACATCGGGTTAATGTTTGCCATTGATATGGAATCGGCTGAACGTGTGGAACGTGTGGTAAAACGTTGCTTGGAAAAGCGCATGATAACCTTTTGGTTTCTATCACACCCATATAGTTTTCGCTTAGCCCCCCCCTTAACCATTACTGAGGAACAAGCCCATCATTTCGCACAAGAGATTTATCAGGCAATTGAAGAAACCAAGGCATAAGGGATTCTTTAAACTTGTCGTATCTTTGTACCCCGACTATGAAAGTAACTGAACATATTAAAGCCTCAAAGGATACCTTGTTCTCCTTTGAAATTCTTCCTCCCTTAAAGGGAAAGGGAATCCAAACATTGTATGATGGAATCGATCCCTTAATGGAATTCAAGCCCAAGTTCGTGAATGTTACTTATCATCGAGAAGAGTTTGTATATAAAGAACGGGATAACGGTCTCCTAGAAAAAATTGCAGTTCGTAAACGTCCAGGAACGGTTGGGATTTGTGCTGCGATCATGAATCGGTATAATGTGGATGCCGTACCGCATTTAATTTGTGGCGGATTTAATCAGGAGGAAACGGAGAATGCATTAATCGATTTACAGTTCTTGGGCATAGATAATGTTCTTGCCTTACGCGGAGATTCTATTAAAACCGAGCCGGTATTTTCTGCTGAACCCGGAGGCCATAAGCACGCGAATGAATTAATTCAGCAAATTTCGCGAATGAACAGTGGACAATACCTCATGGATGATTACACCATGGATCCTACCGATTTTTGTATTGGTGCTGCGGGATATCCAGAAAAGCACTTCGAAGCAATGAACCTGGAAGACGATCTTTATCATTTGAAAAAGAAAGTAGAAGCCGGTGCACACTATATCGTAACACAAATGTTCTTTGACAACAAAAAATTCTTC
>DBCM01000130.1:0-533 GCA_002293045.1 Flavobacteriales bacterium UBA958
TACTTGACCCCCTCTAAGGTATACTCATAAATTAGGTCAAAGGATTTATTTCCATAGGGTGCCCGTGCATTATCTCCCAAATATATATAATCATACATTGGAAATGTATCCACAAATTCCCGCAAAATGGTTAGCCCACCGAAACCAGAATCGAACACACCAATTTTACCGTGTTTTTCCACAAAATAAAGGTACAAAAAAAGGGGCATAAGCCCCTTTCGGATTATTAATGAATCTTACTTCTTCATTGCTTCTGCATCTAACCTCGCTAGTTCAGCTTTCACTTCAACCGTAATGTCTATTCCGGTTTTTGAGTAAAGCAACTTAGATACATCTAGTACATAGTTTACTTTCTTTCGATCTGCCACGATTTCAACGGCTTTCTGTAGGCGATCTAAAATGGGCTGATTGTACTCGTTTGCTAAGGTTTGGAGTTGCTGTTGTAATAAAGATTGTGTTTGTTGGTATCGTTGCTCCAATCCCATGATTTTCTCTTGTTCAATCTTTAACATGGTTGGCGTCAAATCGCCCTT
>DBCM01000130.1:676-3981 GCA_002293045.1 Flavobacteriales bacterium UBA958
AAGAGGCTTTGTGAATTCACATGAGCGATCTTCATTTGAGCGTTTAAGGAAACGGTCATTAAGACGGTAGCAATGGCTAATACAATTTGTTTCATATTTACGTGTTTAATTTATTCTTTGGTTATGCCCATTTCTTCTAATACAGTATTACTTATATCTGCCTCTTTGTCGGCATAGATTAAGTTGCTTTGATTGGCCTTATCAAAAACAAAGGTATAACCTTCTGATTTGGCTACTTTTTTCATCGCCGTGTAAATTCGGTCTTGAATCGGCTTGATTAACTCTTGCCGTTTCATGAAATAATCACCATTCAATCCAAAGCGCTGTGTTTGTAATTCCAAGGTTTCTTTTTCCAATTTTTCTATTTCTGATTTACGCTTTGCTTTTTCTTCAGCTGGCAATAAAATCTCTTCTTTGTTAAAGGATTCCTTTTGCGATTTTATTACATTAAAACGATCTTCAATGTCTTTTGTCCAAGTCTCGGCAAGTTTATCAAGTTTTGCTTTTGATTCCGCATATTCTGGAATGCTACTTAACATATAATCAGAGTCGATAAAAGCAAAAGATTGTGCATTCAAACTTGAAAGAAACCCAAATAGAAAAACTAGGAGTAAATAGGATGATTTCATTTTTGTTTTTTGACCTCGAACGGCGAAATTACAACATTATTATTAATTTTTTACAATTCACCAAGGTTCATGCCAATCGTGAAACTTAACTTAGGATAGAATCCCTTGTTCGTTATTGATGCGTCGGATGGTCCATTATATCCAGATGACCAAGAATCTAATTTATCAAATCCAAGACCATAATCAAGGCCTAACATTCCGAACATCGGAAGAAAAACCCGGAGTCCAACACCCGCCGCGCGTTTTACATTAAATGGATTAAAATTCTTTAAGTCCGGATAGGTGTTTCCTGCCTCTAAAAAGCCCGTAACATAAAATGTAGCTTGTGGATTTAATGAAATGGGATACCGCAATTCTAGGGTGTATTTAGCAATAATTGGATCTGAGCCCGCAGAAGAGATTGCCTGATCCTCATAGCCCCGAAGTGCAATTATCTCTCTACCTCCCAGCTGATTTACACCCGTAAGCCCACTTCCTCCCATGGTAAACCGATCGAACGGTGTGACGCCCTTTGCCGCCGTGTAAGCGCCGATGTAGCCAAAACCGAAGCGTGGCATTAGCACCAGCTTTCGATTCGCCGTTAGCGGCAAGTACCACTCCCCAGTAAATTTAAATTTAAAATACTCGAGGTATAGGTATTTTTCCGCAATGGACATGGTTGCATAATCTACTCCCTTCTGAAAATAGGAGTATGGTAGCGACGATTTAGCCGTTAAGGTAAAGTTTGACCCACTTTGTGGATAAATTGGTGCACTTACCGATGAGCGCTGAAGTACATATTTTAATGCAATATCGTTTGAATATCCTTTTGGGAACAGGGGAAATCGAAAATCATTAACTACATCGTAATACTGATAACTCAGTTCATAGTAGGCGGTAAAATAATCATCTGGAAACTTTTTTCTGCGTTGCAATCCTACCCCAACGCCTGTGATCGATATTCCATTGTAAGCCGGATTAGTTCGTATAAAACCATTGGATGATAATGCCGTATTATTTAACCAAAAGGAAAGCGCATTGGGTTTTTTACCCCCTAACCAAGGTTCCGTAAAGGAAAAGGTATACCCTTGATAAAAACGCCCATTAGATTGCGCGCGAATAGACAAGCGTTGTCCATCTCCGCCAGGAAGGGGAGCCCAGGCAGATTTCTTAAAAAAATTCTTCGTGGAAAAATTATTAAACGTTAACCCCAAGGTTCCGATCACGCGACCAGATCCTGTTGGACCGGCGCCACCATATCCACCCGATAATTCAATTTGATCGGAAGACTTCTCCTCCACTACATATTGTATGTCTACCGTTCCCTTTTCTGGATTCGGCATGGGATTAACTTTCATGGTTTGATCATTGAAAAATCCAAGTTGGGATAATTCACGTTGCGTTCGCATGATGTCTTCTTTATTGAACAAGTCTCCGGGTTTTGTTCGGATTTCTCGGTAAATAACCTGATCGTTTGTCTTTGTGTTTCCGATAACGGTTATTTCGCCATAGCGCGCTTCTTTTCCTTCATAAATACGGAACTGATAATTAATGAAATTACCGGAAACACTAGTCTCGATTGGGAAAACCTGAAAAAACAGGTGGCCCTTGTTCATATACAAGGAATTTATATCTCGTCCATCTTCTCCCCCGTTTAACCGTTTTTCAAGCAAGGTTTTATTATAGACATCGCCCTTTTTAATTCCAATTACTGAGTCCAGAAAACTTGAGCGATATTTACTGTTCCCCAACCATTCAAAATCCCCAAAATAATACTTGCTGCCTTCGTCAATTGATATTCGTATAATTAAGTTTTTTGGATCTTGAAAAAATACCGTGTCGTGTGTAATGTGTGCATCTCTCAAGCCAGCGCTATAGAACTTTTCTATTAAAGCCTTCTTGTCTTTTTCATAGGTTGAAACCGTATATTTAGAGCGTTTAAAAATGCGAAGGATCGACTTCTTTTTTGTGTCCTTCATCGCCATATACAATTTCCAGTGCGGAATACTTTCCACCCCTTCCAATTGAATTTCTTTAATGCCAATTTTTTCTCCTCGGTTAATGTCAATCACAAACACCTCTGAGTCATTCATGATGGTATCCTTAACCCGACTGATCGAAGTAGCAACCGCATAAAACCCTTTTTCTCTAAAGAACCCGCGAATTTTGGCCTCCGTTTGAAATATTAAGTTCTCTGTAATGGTTTTACCAGAAAACAAATCTAATTCCTCTCTTAACTTATCGGCCTCACGTTTAGGAATGCCTTTAAATTTAAAATGAGATAGTTTAGGCCTCGCTTTAAGATGTATTGATAAGTAAACGATTCCTTGAACTTCTTTATCTAATACGATTGAAATATCGGAAAACAAATCCTCTTCCCACAGATTTCGAATTGCTTTGCTCAACTGATCTCCTGGGATGGTGATTTTTTGTCCTTGACGAAGACCTGCTACCGCTTTAATGGCTTGTTGGTCAAAATTATCAGCACCAACCACGCGAACAGGACCGATTTCGTATTCTGTCGGTGTATCAAAATCACGGGAACCAGACTCTGATCCATTGGCGGTAAGTTGGCTCCAACCAGGAATCGAACAAAACAACAAGAAGTATAATAAAATTCTCATTTTTCGAAAATTACTTGTTCTGAAGTTTTACCAAAACGGCGCTCTCGACGTTGATAGTCATAAATGGCTTCGA
>DBCM01000119.1 GCA_002293045.1 Flavobacteriales bacterium UBA958
AGCCCCTACCCGCTGCAGCGCGTGCAAGGCAAGCGCTAAATCAGATTCCTTTTGGTGACCCAAGACTCCTAAATAAGGCGTTCTTCCGAGCAATACATAATCCAAGACCCGCAGTTGCGATACCCCGGCGAAATGCGCATTAAGCCATGCGATTTTAGTAGCTAAGGATTGAGGTGACCAATGTGTTATTTCTTTTTCATCAATGGTAACAGATCCGCTTAGGATGGGAAGTGAACCACGCAAGGTTTGAAGCAGGGTAGATTTTCCGCTACCATTTCTACCTACCAAGGCCACCAAATCACCCGGATTCAGCTGCAGCGATTCGGCTGTAGCGATGACTCCTGTATACCCGATATGTAACTCCTTAACCTGTAACATGCCTGTTTTTTAAAATCATCCAACTTACAAAAGGCACCCCCAGGAGGGCAGTCAAGGCATTCAAAGGAATCGCTATGTAGGATTCAAGGAGCTTAATCGCAAAATCACACACCCCTAAAAATAACGCACCAAAAAGGATATTGGACCACAACAACACGCGATGATTTTGGGTTTTTATAAGCAGTTTTGTCACGTTCGGAATAGCCAGTCCCACGAAAGCAATCGGTCCAGCAAAGGCTGTAATGGTCCCGGTAAGTATCCCCGCAATCAAGATGCTCAGGATACGTACCTGACGAATAGAAATACCGAGGGATTTGGCAATGTCTTCTCCCAACACCATGGCATTGAGTGCACGCACTTGAAAAAGCGAAAGTATAACTCCAAGGCTTGTAATTATGGCAATCCATGGGATTTGTTGAATGGTTACCCGTTGCAAACTACCAAAATTCCAAAATACATATTGCTGTAAATCTTGAGTACCCGAAGACGCCTGAATAATTGCAATGATAGCACCAATAAAGCTACTAAGCATTAATCCGATGAGCAATAAATGAACCGCCGAACGTAATTTTAGGGCAAAGAGCAACATGATTGCGCCCATTCCCATAGCACCCAAAATCCCCAGAAAAATCAAATCCGTAGTGGATCCCAAGGCTGTAATACCGGTCATCATCCACAGGGCAACCAACAAGGAAGAGCCGGAGGTGATTCCCAACACATCGGGTCCAGCCAAGGTGTTTTGAAATAAATTTTGCATTAACATTCCCGCCACGGAGAGCGCTGCGCCAGCTAGGAAGGCCATGAGAATTCTAGGCAGTCGAAACGACCAAACCACGGTAGAAGACACCTCATCGCTTGGATTGGTTAGGGCCTGAAAAATATGTTCCCAAGAGGTGTTGAAATACCCCATTTTCAAATACAGCAAGAATACCACAAGGAGCAATATTCCAGCGGTGAGCAGCAGGATCAGGTGGGATTTAGTTCTGTTCATTTTACTTCGCGGTAAAAATACAACTTACTTTTGGCGGTATTCCCTTGTTTGATTCGAATTAAATCACGCAGCACAATGTCTGGTTTTAGGGCACTTTGTTCCCAAAATTTATTCAAGTCGTGTGCGTAGCAAAAAATTGAACCCTGATTAAAGGGGCGGAGTTGATTCGCTTTAGGAAATGCGTTCAGGATGGCTTGCTTGGTTGGGAATCCTGGATTTAACCAAAGTTCACACGCCTCCGCCTCTTGATAAATGCGCTCAGCCCCCACAGCCATGCTTCCGGTCCCTTTATAGTTCATCGAGAAGGTACAAAAATCAACTTGGGAAAAGAACTGCGCCTGAAAACTCTGTTGCAAGGGCGTATACCAAAAATCTCCAGCAAAATTCCCCACCAAGATTTTCTTGCACTGGTTGCCTTTGGGTAAGGCATCATAGGCATGGTAGCGTTTACAAATGGCATCGAATTGTGCTACAGCCTCATCAAAATGATTGGTTATCGCTCCAAAAAATAAGATCCATTCTGCTTTTCCTAACGGGTGTTCTTCACGCCAATCGTAGTTGGGAATCCAATGGATGCCTAAGGCCTTGAATCGTTCTTCGTTGGCCTGATCCAAGGGCTCCATGCCCGCAGAAACCCATACGTTAATGTGTTGTTTTGACAGTGATTCAAATGGAATGGAGGTGCCCCCAAGCTCTAACAAGCGGCCTTTATCAAATCGTTTTTTTAAGGTAGGGTCGTGTAGGTATTTACCCATGGACACCGCACCAATATTATTTCTTGCATAAAGTGCCACAAGCATTCCCACATGGGTTGCTGCATTGGTGGCTACCTTAATGTTGCTAACATCCAATACGTCCATGGCACGTGATGAAGATGACACGCGTTCAGGATGTGCGGTACACAAAAGGATTCGTATGGGTGAGGTGTTATCCGGATCTTTAATAAAGAGTTTGATACCATCCTCCGTTTTGGCATACGAGAGCCACTGACTGTATCTGGATTTTCCCTTCGTTGCGTTAGTCCCTTGCTTTTCCGGGGTATTGCATCCAAGAAAAAGGAAGAAAAAACTAAGAAATAGGAACTTAATACTGTTCTTTCTCATTCGGAAAATCACCCGATTGTACATCTCGAATATATTCAGTGAAGGCGCCAAGCATTTCGTTGTGCAAGTTTCGATATTTTCTCAAAAACCGTGGATTAAACTCGTTGTTGATGCCCAGCATGTCATGTACCACGAGCACTTGTCCGTCTACCCCATTTCCTGCACCAATTCCAATCACCGGAATCTGCACAGTTTTCGCCACTAGTGTAGCCAATGCAGCGGGGATCTTCTCTAGAACGATTGCAAAACAACCGGCTTGCTCCAATGCTTTTGCATCTTCAATTAGGCGATTCGCCTCTTCTTCTTCCTTGGCACGTACTACATAGGTGCCAAATTTATAAATCGACTGAGGAGTTAGCCCAAGGTGTCCCATAACAGGAATACCTGCCGTTAAAATGCGTTCAATGGATTCTATGATTTCACTTCCCCCTTCCATTTTTACGGCGTGGGCACCCGTTTCTTTCATAATTCGGATGGCACTATTCAAGGCTTCCTTTGAATTCCCTTGGTAACTTCCAAAAGGAAGGTCTACCACAATGAGGGCGCGTTGTACCGCACGAACTACCGATGCCCCGTGATAAATCATTTGATCTAAAGTAATTGGCAAGGTGGTTTCGTGTCCTGCCATCACATTGGAGGCTGAATCCCCAACTAAAATCACATCGATCCCTGCTTCATCAATGATGCGAGCCATGGAAAAATCGTATCCTGTTAACATGGAGATTTTCCTTCCGCTGTTCTTCATTTCTTGCAAGGTATGCGTGGTTACCTTTTTAACTTCTTTGTGTACTGACATGCCAAGAATTTGATTCAAAAGTAAGGAAAGTGAATTAAAGCACCTAAATAGGACACGAAGCAGTGTGGAAAAGATGAAATAAATCCCGAATTGAACGAGCAAAAACTAATTACTTTTGTTCTACCCGTA
>DBCM01000070.1:0-13844 GCA_002293045.1 Flavobacteriales bacterium UBA958
AATGCAGGCCACCTCATCGAGTTTTTTACTGGTAAATGGCAGCACAATACGCACGGTGTCTTTGTCGGGAGAAGGCATAGATTTTGGCTCCTTACGCGGATTAATCCGAACGGACATCGCTCCATAACCGGGTTGATCTACCGTGATGACTTCGATATCATTTACCTCGTCCAAGGTAAACACGCCTTTGTTGTCGGTACTCACTGACTTACCATCGAAGCGAAGAATTCGAACGCCCGATAAGGGTTGGTATTTTTCATCGGTAACTTTACCAACCATGGTGGTTTGTGCTTGAGCCATCAGGGCACATAACACAGAAAAAATAAAAACCTTTCCTTTCATAATAAAATTATTATGACAAGTCAAGGGGCAAACTTGTATGTGATTAAAAAACCTCCTCCCGTCGCAAGCATTACCCTGATCCGGTACAATGGGTGTAATCTCAGCCTTGCGGCACCCCTTAGAGAACGGTACAAAGTTAAATGAAAAATCAATTAGATTCACAAAAAATACCTGGCCAAGCGAATTAGGGCTTAGGCCAAGATTCTAACTAAGTCATTGTTAATGTAATAAACCTCCTTCTTCTCATAAAAAGAAGAAACAATCTCATGTCCATTTTTTATACATTAAATGAACATATGTGCTTTATTTGTCCAAAACCTAGGAGCTATTTTTATCTAAAACGAAGCAGTAGTTGCGCAATCTGCACCGCATTGGTAGCCGCACCTTTGCGTAAGTTATCTGCTACAATCCACAAATTCAAGGTGTTAGGCTGCGAAAAGTCTCGGCGCATACGTCCAACAAAAACCGCATCTTTTCCTTCGGCAAATTTAGGCATGGGGTATTCGAAGGCCTCCAAGTTATCCTGAACCACGATGCCTGGGGTTTGTTCCAAGATCGTTCGCACTTCCTCCAACTCAAATTCCGAGTTGAATTCGATATTCACGGATTCAGAATGCCCCCCAACTACTGGAACACGCACGGCGGTTGCAACCACATCTATCGCCGAATCCACTATCTTTTTGGTTTCATTGGTTAGCTTCATTTCTTCCTTAGTGTACCCATTCGCTAAAAAACTATCGCACTGTGGAATGCAATTCTTGTCGATGGGATAGTGATATGCCATGTCACCGGTTATTCCCGCACGCTCATTCTCCATTTGCTGAACCGCCTTAACTCCTGTTCCCGTAATGCTCTGATAGGTGGAAACTATGACGCGATTTACCCCAAATCGTTTATGTAAGGGCGCTAAGACCATCACCAACTGAATGGTACTGCAGTTTGGATTCGCAATAATTAAATCTTCTGATGTCAATTGATCCCCGTTAATTTCTGGAACGACAAGCTTTTTCGTTGGGTCCATGCGCCATGCCGAGGAATTATCAATCACCACGGTCCCCACAGCAGCAAACTTTGGTGCCCATTCCAAGGAAGTTTCTCCACCTGCTGAAAAAATAGCAAGGTCTAAATGCAAGTCAACTGCCGTTTGCATCCCAATGACTGGATAGGATTTGCCATTAAATACAACTTCTTTTCCCACAGAATTCTCGGATGCAACGGGATAAAACTCGGTAATTGGGAACGCTTGTTCTACCAATACCTTCATCATAACATTTCCCACCATTCCAGTGGCTCCAACTACAGCAATTCGCATGTTCTTAACGTTATTATAATTAAACGAATGGGTTTTTCTGCGTGTAAAGTTATACATTTGAAGTATCATACAGACTACGGATGAACCTACGTATATTACTCTTGCCTTTTTTTCTGGTGCTGACGCTGTGTTTTCAAGCACAACTTACCGATAACTTCAACGACGGAGATTTTACGCAAAACCCTACTTGGCAAGGCACCAATGCAGATTTCTTGGTGAACGGCACCTCTGAATTACAACTAAGCAGTGCAGTGGCAGGAACGTCATATTTGAGTACTCCTCACGTGCTAGGTACCTTAACCAATACCGAATGGCAAATCAAGGTTAGACAAACCTTTTCTCCGTCCTCAAGCAATTTCGGGAAAGTCTTTTTAACGGCAGATAACGCCGATATGACGTTAGTGCAAAATGGGTATTATCTATTATTTGGTGAAACAGGTTCTACCGATGCCATTCGCTTATTTGCGCTCAACGCTGGAGTTGCGACTCAGATTTGCGCGGGTACCGATGGGCAAATTTCCGCGAGCTGTAACGCCAGTGTTAAGGTGAAGCGAGATGGTGCAGGCTTATGGTCTCTTTATGCCGACCTAAGCGGAGGAACAAATTACACCTTATTGTCTAATGGTAGCGATGCATCCGCCTTACTGGGTAGTCATTTTGGGGTGCTTTGCACCTACACCATCAGTAATGCAACAAAATTCTATTTCGACAACGTGTATATCGGTCCTGAGATTTTAGATGCAACACCCCCTGTGTTGGCCAGCGTTACTCCGATGTCTTCTACGCAACTAGATATACTATTTAGCGAATCGGTTACCGTAGCCAGTGCCCAAAATATCATCAACTACTCGTTTAATCCGAGTTTATCCTTGAGTAATTTATCTCAAGATGCCAACAATACCGCCTTGGTTCATGGGGTATTGTCAACTCCATTGGTAAACGGAACAACCTACACCGCAACCGCGAATGGGATTGTGGATTTAAGTGGTAACACCGCTGGAACTACTTCCGTTACCTTTCAGTATTTAGTTTCGGATAGTGCCGTCAAAGGAGACCTTCTGATTACGGAATTCTTTCCGGATCCAAGTCCTGTGATTGGGTTACCTGCCGTTGAGTACATCGAAATATATAATGCCAGTGCAGGTAAAATCTTTGATTTGACAGGGTACCACATCACCGATGGCCCGTCGAATGGATTAATCACCTCAGGTTGGATTCTTCCAGGGGAATACAAGGTATTAACAGCCACCGCGAATATACCCTTGTTTACTACGACTACGGCCTTGGGCGTAACCAGCTTTCCTTCGTTGAACAACGCAGGAGATACGGTAATGCTTAAGAATCCGAGCGATATCCCCCTAGATTTAGTGGTGTACACCGATGCTTGGTATAAGGACCCCATAAAACAAGACGGTGGATACAGCTTAGAACTCATTAATCCGAACGACCCATGTTCAGATGAAAATAACTGGACGGCTTCAACGGATGCCAGTGGGGGAACTCCTGGACAGGTGAATTCAGTGCATGACCTCACACCCGATATGCAGGCCCCAAATTTAAGCTTATTGGTAGCGTCAGCGCCTAATTATTTACAACTGTGGTTTGACGAAGGCATGGATTCAAGCAGTTTGGTAAATGCCCTGTATCAATTTAGTCCGGGACTCAGTATAGGTATGATCTATGCCAACGGGACATACACCAACACGGTAATACTCCAGTTTTCTCAAGCATTGGCTCCGTCTCAAATTTATACCCTGACGATGGAAAACGCAGCGGATTGTTGGATGAATGCTCAACCACTTGTGGGACAATTCGCCTTGACAGAAACTCCTTTATCAGGGGAAATCGTGGTGAATGAAATCTTACAGAATCCCTATAACGGCGGACAAGACTGGATCGAGTTGTACAATAACTCAAACAAGATTTTCAACCTGAAGAACTTGCAATTCGCCAATTTCGACAACGATACGATTGCTAATTTTAAAACGGTCGGCCCTAATTTCATATTGAAACCGGGTGCATACGCAGTGCTGGGCGAGGATTCTTCATTTGTAAAACAAAACTATCCATTTCACGGGGTTGGAACCTTTGTGTATGCCGAGTTACCCAGTTATAACAACGACTCCGGTAGCGTGTACCTGTTCAATGAAAATCAAACGCTCCTTGATTTAGTGAAATACTCCAACGAATGGCAATTTCCACTCTTGGATGACGTGGATGGCGTTTCCTTGGAGCGGCTTGACCCGAATGGTTTATCCAGCGATGGGATGAACTGGCACAGTGCGGCCGAGGCCGTACAGTTTGGTACGCCTGGACTGAAGAACTCACAGTATTTGCCAGTAACGGCAAATGGTACTTTTACCTTAGACGGTGAATTATTTTCTCCAGACATGGACGGATATTTAGACGTGATGCAAGCAAGCTATCAATTGGCGCAAGCGAATTGCCTGGGTACGGTAAGTATCTACGATGAACGCGGCAGACTAGTTCGCACCTTATTCAAAAATCAATTAATGGCTACCGAAGGAAGCTTTTCTTGGAATGGGGTCAAAGACGATCAAACCAAGGCGTCTATCGGAATTTATGTGGTTGTATTCGAAGCTTTTTCTTTGGACGGCGGGTTAATCTATTCCGGACGAAAAGCGGTGACATTAGCAGGTAATTTATAAGATGTTTTCACCCGGAAAAAAAAATTGGATCAAAAAATTCTTTTCGTTAGTAGATCGAAACGAGATACACTTACAAGTAAATCTTTCGAGCGAAACGGATAATGTGGAGGAACAAATCAGAGAAGTCTGTGAACATACTGGTATATTATACGGAGTTCCCAATCAGAATTTATATGCGCAGAATTTGGTGGATTCCGCGACCCGAAATGAAAAATTGATTTTGTTACTTTTTGAATCTTTTCTATTCATTGATCAAAAACATCAAGGAGAGAACTTTACACAGGATGATTTTTTACATCGTTTATCCAGCTTTTATCAAATCAATACGACCAATACTTCGCGTACTTGGTACGGTGCCTCCGTAAAGCCAGAGGTCATTAAAATTGAACAGTTACTGTCGGACCGCATCAAAGTGCATAGCTCGTATAGTGATCGAAATTTCTGGTTTAATCATTTAACCAATGGGTTTTTGTTTTTGGACCTCATATTGTTTCATGAAAGCTATTCATCGGGGCCAATTAAAGCGCAAGAACGCTACAATCAATGGGTAGAATCCGTATTAATACTCATGAGTTATTTACCATATAATCACCCAGCGGAAAAGGTTCACTTTGACACCACCATGTTCAAGAACCTCCTGCTTTCGGCGGAATTACCGGAGCAACAGGTTCAACACATTAAAAAAGGAGCACTTTCATCGGAGCAATACAGCGAAGCATTGAACACTGTGCTAGAGGTTCCACTTTTATCCCTTTTTACGTTTCATTTTACCCTTATTTTATTCCACAGTTATCCGAGTAATTCCTTTGTTAAAGGGTCATTTCTTTTTGAATTTGGGGAAGCAATTGGGTTATCCGAGGAACAAATCACAGAAGTGTTTTGGGAATGTCGAAAATCATTAAGTAACCACTCAAGCGAATTTTATCATTTAGTTTCGGAATCAGAGTCTAAAATTCTAACCACGCATTTAACTAGAAAATACCACCGCATTTTAGGGCGAAATAAGGATCGTTTAATACAGGAATTAAAAGAAAGTAAGGAATTAGTGTACTTAGTGCGGCAATCTGCCTTGAGGGAATTAACTCCGGAGGAAAAGGAAAAAGTCAGAACGCAATCCCTAGATCTCATGAAAACAGTACCAAGCATCGGAATCTATTTGCTTCCGGGTGGGGCCCTGTGGCTGCCTTTAGTGCTTAAACTAATTCCCGATTTACTCCCTTCCGCCTTTAAAGAAAATGAGGTAGAGGAGAAGAAATAGCTTGTTCAAATCCATAGCTTCAATGTTTCCACTTACCCTCCGCCTAGGCGGAGATATGTCCTGCGGACTACTCAGGGTGCGTAGAAACCCAAAAAATATACGCGACGGGTTTTACCCTTTCTTTTGTCTTGATGTTTTAGGGTGATATTTTTTCGTTTCTTTCGGCATCAGGACAAAGGAAGAACGCTAAAACAAAGATTTTTACCTCTACTTTTTTTCCGCACCCTCCGCTCCGCCTAGGCGGAGGCGGAGATACGCTCGCAAAAGCGAGCACTCAGGGTACGTAGTAAAAAGCTCGGTGCATGTTTAAGGGACAAGGTTTTACAGGAAATCTCAGTGCTTCACCTGAAGTAAAGCAAAAGAAAATAAACCCAATAAACCCTACGTTTCCTCTTTTATTCCAAATAAAACTCCCAGCGATGAGCCAATTACCCCACATTATAACGTTCCAAATAGAACAGCAAATTTTCATGGTTCGTCAGCTGCACGTTATGATTGATCACGATTTAGCACAATTGTATGAGGTCCATGTGAAACGACTGAATGAACAAGTAAAGCGAAACATCAGTCGTTTTCCAGAGCAATTTAGGTTTCAATTGACGACTGATGAAAAAACAGAACTGGTCGCAAATTGCGACCGCTTCCATCACCTTAAGTACAGTTCCAGTAATCCATATGCATTTACGGAACAAGGAGTTGCGATGCTTTCGGCAGTTCTAAGAAGTGCCACAGCAATTAACGTTAGTATTGAAATCATGAATGTTTTTGTTGCATTGCGAAAGACACAATTTAACCAACAAGGTATATTTCAACGAGTTGAGCACATCGAACAAAAACAGCGGATCAATGATCAAAAATTTGAAAAACTTTTCAGTGCCATGGAAAAGAAACAACTTCCTGCCCAAGGTTTATTTCTAGACGGACAAGTTTTCGATGCGTATGAACTTACCTCTCGTATCATACGATCTGCCAAACAGCACATCGTGCTAATCGATAACTACATCGATGAACAAACCTTTACCCAATTGGCGAAAAAACAGCCCGATGTTCGGGTTTATATCCTCACTAAAACTTCTATTGCAGGTGAAAACAATGCCAGCAAGCAATTAGCATTGGACCTAAAAAAAGCCAACCAACAATACAACAACTTCGAAGTAATTCCCTTTTCAAAAAGCCACGACCGATTTTTGATCATTGACAAAACCCATGTGTATCACCTTGGAGCCTCCCTCAAAGACCTCGGTAAAAAGTGGTTTGCTTTCACCCAACTCCATGCGGATTCTGTGAGGGATTTACTTCGCGAGGTAGAAGCAAATATCTCCAACTGATAATATCATTAGTATTGCCCAGGGTGTATCCGGTTGCGAAGTTGATTACCTGAAGACTTTAAATTCCTCTAGGTGCGGGATTAAACCCGTACCTAGAGGAAGCCTACGCCTCCGCCGTGGCGGAGCGAAGGATCACCGAAACGGTCAGTTTTCAGGAGTGGCGCGCCCACCGAGCTTTTTGGTACGCACCCTGAGTAGTCCAAAGGACATATCGAAGGGTGCGTAAATATTTGCCACAAAACTTCAATTGCCTTTGATGGAAATTAAGATTAAATAAATCGTTATTTGCTCTGCACTACCCCTCCACAATTTGACCTGCGTTTAGTTTGAAGTACCCCCTTAAACGTATGCCATGAAAATTCTATCCACTATTTTATCTGCCCTTCTTGCTTGCTCCACCTGGGCGCAACAAAGTTCTTACCTTTCCTTAGATCACAACAATGTTTCGTGTTTGCTCGACGACGAAGGTGGATTTTTTTAACAAACGAACATATACTGGTAATTTTAATAAATGCTAAATTTACGTAAACCTTTTCCTTTGCTACACGTTGCCAACCTTTATAAATTAATACCATGAGAAAATTTTACTTAATAATTCAGTTCCTATTTGCTGTTGTTTTTATTCCAACGGCGAAGGCTCAAGATTCTTGGCTAAAGGTAGAAGCAGGCACCGAATTTTCTGTGGCCTTGAAATCAGACAGCACCCTTTGGAGTTGGGGAAGAAACTCTAATGGTCAATTAGGCTTGGGTAATACTGTAAACAGAACGGTTCCATTTCAAATTGGGGTAGATTCCGATTGGAAACAAGTATCAGTAGGGGCTGCGCATACGCTGGCGGTTAAAAATGATGGAACATTATGGGCTTGGGGAAGTAACGGTGTTGGACAATTAGGAATCGGAAATTTGACTCAAAAAACTTCGCCATATCAAGTTGGCAATGAATCAAACTGGAAAGAAGTTCATGCCGGGCAAGGGCATTCTATTGGAATCAAAGAAGATAGTACTCTTTGGGCTTGGGGCTTCAATTCATACGGTCAATTGGGGATAGGAAACACTACCAATCAAAGCTCTCCCGTTCAAATTGGCAACCTTCATGATTGGCTTACAGCATCTTGTGGAGGGGTTCATACCTTGGTCTTAAAAGCAGACAGTACCCTTTGGGCATTTGGATATAATTTTACCGGCGAACTTGGTGATAGCACAACGATTCAAAGCAATGTACCCATTCAAATAGGGCAAAATCATGAATGGACTTCAGTTTCGGCAGGTTTTCAATTTTCTTTAGCAAGGAAAGCAGATGGAACAATTTGGTCTTGGGGTTTCAATGGAAATGGTCAGCTTGGCATTGGTAATACAACGACAAGTTTATATCCGGTGCAAATTGGTGTTAACGATAATTGGACGTTAATCGAAGCAGGTTCAACCTTTGGATTTGCAATTAACACAAATGGTGAATTATTTGGATGGGGTTTCAATATGAATGGACAACTTGGAATTGGAACTACGAACGACCAATATTATCCCATACAAGAAGTTGGATTAGGAACCAATTGGAACTATATTTCAGGTGCTGCAGGTGCTGTAAGTGGAGGATCAGTTTTTGGGACGCATAGTCTTGGATTACAATATCCAAATTTTTCTATTTGCGCTACGGGCTCAAATTACATGAATCAATTAGGCGACAATACAACTATTCAAAGTGAATTTTTTAACTGTTCAACAGGAGATTTGAATGTTGGTCTTACAGAAATGGATAAATCTGACTATTTCACGGCAATGCCAAATCCTTCAAATGGATTGTTCACCATTAATACCGAAACCTTATCAAAACACCTTTGTAAAGTATTGGATGCAAAAGGAAAAGAAGTGTATAGAAATTCCTTTAACACTGAATTTTTCCAGATTGATCTTCAAAACTTAAGTTCAGGGGTTTATATAATCATCCTTGAAAATGAAGCCTTATCGGTAAAAAAACGAGTGGTGATTGAGTAGTGAACTTTTAAAACACTCTCATACTCGGGAGCATATGAAAACATATTTATCGATCATTCTACTCTTGCCTTTTTTTGCCTTTACACATTCCATTCTTACAATCGTGGATTCATTGAACCGATCTCCACTCGAACACGTGGCTATCTACAATTCAAATCAAGAATTGATTGGACTGAGCAACAAACAGGGTACATTTTCATTTAATGAAAAAAGCTTCCCAATGATTTTCACCTGCTATCGCTACCATCCGAAAATAATCAATAAGATAACAGATACTGTCTACATGGCTCCACAAGGCAAAATGGCTAAAGAAGTAGTTGTTGGACAATTCGACCTGGCTTTTTGCTACGCACCCTGAGTGCTCGCTTTTGCGAGCGTATCTCCGCCTAGGCGGAGGGTGCGATAAAAAAGTAGAGGAAATGGTGCCCTAGCCTTAGTTCGTCACTCTTGCGAGTAAAACAGTCGCTCAAAATCCATGGATTTGATGAAAAGTGTTCCGCGCAATTTAGGGTCAATACCTAAGCAACCCAAGAAATTTAGCGGGTCACCCCCCTAATGCTAATTTATTTTCGTTACTTTCAAATAGAAGGATAACAATTGGGTACACCAGATGAGGCATGGATTATTGGGTCGAAGCAATTCGACCGTAAAAGTCAATTGGCGTTGTACAACTATTGTTTTCCTATTCTACAGCGTTCTGCACGCAAATTCTTCAGTACGGATGAAGAACTCATGCATGTGATCAACGGATCGTTCATTAAAATCATTCAAAACCTACACCGCTACGAACAAGTAAATTTTAATGCCTGGATTAAACGCATTTGTACCAATGAATCCATTGATTACCTGCGCAAACACAAGCGGTACAAGCAGACGTTTCTTGTATCTCCCGCTGAAGGATTTTTTGAACCCTCGGTTTCTCCCTCGATTGAATCAGAGATTGAGAAGGAATACCTGGAAACCTTACTGCTTCAACTGAGCGCCCCGTGTAGAATTGTATTTAACCTGTTTGCTATTGAAGGATTTTCACACAAAGAAATTAGCCAATCCCTAGGCATCACCGTGGAAACCTCGAAATGGCATACCAAAATGGCCCGAAAAAAATTAAAAGATATTCTTGCGAACCCCAAGCTTCAAAAAGACCCCCATGGAAACTCCTGAAAAAAACAACGTACCGGAACAGATACCGGCGCATTACTTGGACGACATCAACCAACGCCTTGATGCCTTAGAAAAAAAACGCAAACGACGGCGACTGTTATGGTTTTGGTTTCCCGGGGTAATGATTGCCGGAATCGGTCTTGGCTTATATGCTTATCATGATGCCCCAGTAAGGGTTTCGAAAAAATCCACGAATGATACGCCTGAAAAGCGCCAAGCTCTTAACGCATCCATCGCTCCCAAACACAAAGCTTCCGCTGCACAAGACCCGGTGCATCAAACATCAAGCACAGTTCAAACCAACGCCCAGGCGTTCGTAACACAGTCCAAGCAAGAAATGCGTTCGAAACATGCTCAAGGATTTAGCCATCAGAAAACCCATGAACCACATCCGTCCGCAATGGATGCCGAACTTCCGAAGCAAACCTTTGCCGCCCAGGAGCAGGAAAAAATCACGGAACATCTTCCAAGCACTGAAGAAAAGGAAATCAACAACGCAAACCTTCCCCTGCTCACCATCGGGCGCATTGGACTTTTACCTTGGCCGAATCTTGGCGCACTGAAAACCTTAAAAAACGAAGCTAAAAAGCAGCACTTGTTTGGTTTTTCCGCTGGTGTTAGCGGCATCATTTCGTCGTTTACACCAATAGAAGTATCGGCCCTAACCTTTGCCAACACAAGTTTCCCAGACTATAAAAGCTATGCCCAAGCACGTAAGGCAGCCGAGCGCGCTACCAGTTCCTTGGATATGGCCTTGTTCTACCGATTGCAACATTCCCACTGGCTATACCAAATTGGCTTATCGTACAATGAATGGGGGGAACAAATTGTATATCCGTTCAATTCACTGGATGGCACCAACCGCTACCGCTACCTGAATCTTCCTGTAATGGTTGGGTATCAATGGACCAAAAACAAGGTAAGTATAAGTCCCATGTTGGGGGTTTCTGCTGGAGTCAAACTCAGCGGCAGAGGGTATTATCTCACATCGAATGGGAATGTAGACATTGTTGAAGCGCAGCGTTTTGCCACCTCGGGGCTTGCGCAAATCGAAGTGGCGTACCATTTGGATCCGCTTATTTTTCATGTGACCCCAGGCTTTCGAAGTTCCTTGGGATCGCCGGTAAAATCGGGCCTTACTAAAAACCATTACCAAGCCCTTGGTTGTCAAATCGGGATTATTTTTCGGGTTGAAGGAAAGACCAAATAATGGGTAAGTTTCTTTTTCAGGAGTCACAAAGATTCGTTATTATTGTATACCTAAATATCCTATGCAAAAAGTAATTTTCTTACCGCTATGTTTAATCCTTGTTTTTTCGTCCTGTAAAAAACAGGGGTGTACTGATCCTAATGCGAATAATTATAATTCCTCTGCCAATCAAGATAATGGAAACTGTACTTACTCGTTGATGGATATCGAGGGGAATTCGTACGGGGCTAAATCAATTGGTCATCAAATTTGGATGACTGAAAATTTAAAGGTTAAAAAGTACAGGAATGGTGATACAATCCCGCAAGTCCAAGACCCTATACAATGGTTTTATTTAACAACGGGTGCCTGGTGCTATTATGAAAATGACCCATCTAAAGGAATATTATACAATTGGTATGCGGTAAACGACCCAAGAGGTTTGGCACCAAGCGGCTACCACGTACCAACCGATGCAGAATGGACGGTTTTAATCAATTTTTTAGAAGGCGAAAGTGTTGCAGGCGGTAAAATGAAAAGCCCCAGTGGATGGCCTCAGAATGGCAACGGCAGCAATACCAGTGGTTTTTCAGGTCTGCCCCACGGTTACCGTACCGCTGATGGTCAGTTCTTCGTCAATGGATACATGGGTTACTTTTGGAGTTCATCAGAGTACGATGCAGAATGGGCTTATTACCGTCAACTAGAAGGCACCAGTGGCCACGTTCTCAGGCAAGAAGGCATGAAAGGAACTGGGTTCTCAGTTCGCTGTGTGAAGGACTAATGGTATTTACCTTTTAAAAGTTCAAACCATTGTAAATGAAATTGCTTTTAATTTAACTGAACGAATTATAGTTTCAAAATAAATGCTTAAAAATTGTATATTATTGCTATATATCTGGGTTAGTGCTTTTTCACATGCACAGGCAAATTATTATAATAAAACAATTGATATTGATAATGTTCACAATGGATTTCATGGAATAACCCATATTAATGGTGATACAGTATTAATTGATGGATTTCTTCAAGATCAGCATTATAAAAGATACAGGACTTTTTCTTTTATAAATGCCATTAATGGTGACACAATAACATCGTTTAAATATGGGAATGATACTCTTGATATTTATGGAGGCATGGCAATCGATGTTATTGTTGTTAATGATTTAATTTACTGTTGTGGCACATGTTACAAAAATGGTAAAACATATGCCAATTTTTTGAAATTCGACATGAATGGTACTTTACTATTAGATACTCTTTTTAAAACAAATTTGGAATGGAGTGAATTCGAAAGTATGATTCCAACGAACGATGGGAATTTTTTAATTCTTGGAAACATAGAAAACATCCAGGATAATTTAGATGCATGGTTAGTAAAGGTGGATTATTCTGGTAATATAATGTGGGAAAAAACATACGGAGGGCCGGAAATTAATGGCACATGCACTTTTGTTGAAACAATAGATGGAAATTACCTGATTGCAACTGTAAAACAATATTCTAACTCTTCCGACACTTACCTAATCAAAGTAGATAATTTAGGTGAGATTATTTGGGAAAAAACTTTAAATTACTCTATTTTTTTAGAATCTGCAAATTGCAAAAGTTTAAATAATGGTGATATTATTTTGACAGGATTCAGAGAATATCAAAATAATCAAAATGAAGCGTTTGCTTTCCGAATAAACATAGAAGGCCATATTCTTTGGGAAAAATATTTTGAAAAATCCGAGAATGGATTCAATAAATTTGTTTTCTCATATGAATCACAAAATGGAAATATTCTTATCAATGCAGGGATTCTTGATGAATTAATCGGATTTAATCCTATAGGTATGACATATTGCTTATCACCTATTGGAGATAGTATTTGGGCAAGAAAATTCCTTTTAAGAGAAAATGATCACTACTTACTCGATATAGAGCCACTTGAAAACGGTGACCTACTCATGACCGGATATGTTTTTCCTGATTCTCCAAACAACACCGAAGACGGATGGATTATGCGTACCAATTGCTTGGGCTATTTTGAGCACCCCAAAGATTCCATTGTATTGATTGGCAGTGGAGAGAACGTGCTTTCTTTGACAAATTATTCCTCTTATTACGACTATACAATTGTTGATTGGGGAGATAATTCAAGTGATACCGTGTATGCCTCTGGCAATCAAAATATAATGCATGAATATAGCCTCCCTGGAAACTATTCTATCAACACAACTACAATTGCATGCAATGATACCATTCACAAAAGTTCTGAGTACCTTGTGATCCCTGAGCAATATGAATCCAGTAATTTGGTGATTTTCCCCAATCCAAATCAAGGGCAATTTGAAATTTGGCTTAATTCACCTGATTTGTATTCTTTGGAAATTATGGATTTAAACGGGCGCATTGTGAAAAGCGCTTTAAACGTTAAAATGAACCAAGGTTATATCATAGATTTAAGTGAATTAGGAAGTTCTATTTATTTGGTAAGAGCTGCTAAGGACGAGAATATTATACAGCAAAGGGTGGTTGTAATAAGGTAGGCAAAACCAATTACCAACTCAAACGCTATCCCAACCTCGAACATAATTTCTTCCCT
>DBCM01000070.1:13953-78228 GCA_002293045.1 Flavobacteriales bacterium UBA958
TTTTCATTTTTAGTACATGTACTAAAGAAATTGGTATATGTACCATTTGTTTCTGAATTCTTGGTGATTAAATTTTCGCTGAATCCTTTGTACTGTGTGCATTGTAAGTTATTTGTGTCCCCGTTTTTACCGTTTGGCCTTTTTCGTTCAAAAATCTGTATGAATGAACTCTTTAGTTTTGAGGTTTGAAATCAAACTTTTGGTAATACTAACGATTTGGTATGTTATGAAAGGTTTGTTGCTTACAAAAATAAGTTACCGTCAATGGTTATTGACAATACAAGTATGAAACTAACTACAAGCATTTAAAACGATAAAAATGATTGACGAAAATGAAAAAGACTTTTTGAAATTCTACATGGAGCAAACATGGGAAGAAATGCGCCATATTGAAAACATGAGAGAAAGAGTGACAATTCTTGTCGTCACAGTCGCTTCAGCAATTGCGGGATTCATTATTCAGCAGAAATTTTCAATTGAAACAAAACCTTTCGTTTGGTTTGTTATTATCCTTGGTGTTTTTGGTCTTTTAATGACACTTAAACTCTTTCAAATTCATCAAATGTCTCAAAAACGACTGAACAAATGGTATATTTATTTGGAAAGCTTTTGTGGAAATGATCCAAAAATATTAAAGCTACGAAGACAAGCTGATGTGGAGAACAAAAAAGATTTCTTTTACATCGTTAAAATTCCTCACAATTATTTTTGGAGTGCTATTCATCTTTTCATCTTTGGGTCTGGCTTCTTTTTACTTACAATGTATCCAAAACCAACTTCGACAAGAATGGAACGTCATTGCATCCATTCAACAATTTCGACAAGCATAAATAAAACAATCGTTAACATAAGTAAAATAAAATAATATGGCAAATAGAACTGGAAACTACACTGCATTTTATGTAGCTGAACCATTCAACGAATCGAATCTTGGAGCAAATGCAACAAGAGACTTCGTTACTTACAACCAGCTTAAAGCATGGAAAGGGCTTGATTCTTCATTCCCCTTTGTTGATTCCCATGCAAAGAATTATAATGTTCGTGAAAGCAGTAATTGGGAGACAACATTAAAACCTAGACTTCGTGACCGACTTAACATGTCAAAAAATATCATTCTTGTTCTAAGCTCGATTACAGTAAACTCAAGAGCATTAAGAGAAGAAATTGACTGGGGAATAAATACCTGCGGACTACCCATTATCGTGATATATCCAGAATACAAGGAAAAGAGCGATATAATAGATTGCGACAATAAAGAAATTAAACAACAGATAAGAAATCTTTGGAACAAATTACCAATTTTCAGAGACTCTATGAGCAAGGTTCCAACAATTCATATTCATAATAACAAAGCATTAATAGAAAAAACATTAAAAGACCCAGACTTCAATGTTGCAACTAAATGTAACGCGGGTTTGTTTCACTACCCATGTTGATATTCAGGCTGATGCGTTCATTCTGTATAGGACTGACAAGCTCTTGGAAGCCAAGTACCAAATGGCTGTAACACGGGTTTTACGTCAGGCGAGGCGACGCGCAAACTTGGAGCATTTTTCGTCTATTCAAGTTTAATGAATAAGTTTTATACTACACACAAGTAAAGCCGAAGGACATCTTTAGGCTTTTTTTAAGCATTACAATTTTCTCCCAAAATAATTAATCCTGACTCAATTCAGAGGAATTTGTACTTTTTAGTACATGTACTAAAGATTTTGGTATTTGTACTATTTTATTATTGGCATTGTCGAGTCAAACTTCAGTAAACATTTGATATTAACTTGATTCAGTATCGTTCAGCCATTTTACAATGAAATATTTCTTTGACCTCATTCATTAATTTTGCGCCGAATCAACATTTAGTGATAATATGAATAATCTTTTGCCATCTGTAACTTGTGTAGCTTGTCATTGTTCTGATACGATGCAACAACCCACTTCCACATCAAATATCTTGAATTACACTCAGAGTTTTGGTGCTATCCATAACAATCTGCTAACTCTTTATGGCGAAACATTTCCCGGTTTGATCGGAACCCATGAACAAATTTGGCAATTTATGACTACTGAAACAACAAAGGAGTTAAATACAGTCAATCTTCCGGGCGCGAATTTTATTTCGTTTTCAGATGCAAATTCATATGGTGTGAACATTAAATCTTCGCTGAACTTATATCTGAAAGATTTACAAAGTCAAGGAATAATTTCACCTACAATCTATGAATTAGTTGATACCATATTATTCATTATCAAAAATTTTGAAAATTCAATGGATGTTTCGTTCAGATTAAACTCATTCATAAATAAACATAGTCTAAATCCATCCCTTACACAAAATGATAAAATATCTGTTCTTGGCGCAGCAAATGTTGGACTTTATTCAAACTATTTTTGGGATTTTGCTTTGAACAATAGTGATGATCCTTACCATCAAATTGCCTTTGATCTAAATGCCACTGGGAATTTATATAAAATAAAATGGGCAGATTTGATTGGTTTTGTTGTCGGGGCAGGAGTTGGAATTGCAGCGGGTCCACTAACAGCAGTATCAACAGGCATAGCCTTGGGAGGTTTTGCTTCAAAGATTTTTGGAGAATAATCTCTATATTTGGTTGTATAACCATCTAATACATAAAAAATGAAAAAAATATTCTTCTACTTTTCATTAATTGCAGGCTTTAATGTTCTAGCTCAAACTGATGTACCAAAAGAATCCGGAAGCGAGATTTATTGGAACATTGGGGCGCATTCACCCTCCATTCAACCGCTCAATGACCTCATTGTCGCCGCAGGATTTCCAATGCTAAAAACCACCAGTTATTCGGCCGGATTCTCTTATGTGCAATTCAGTAAAAAGGATATCGTTACAGAGCAAGAACTATTCTATTACAATTTACAGTCAAAAAATGATTCATTAACATCCAATATGAGAAATATAAGTTATGGCTTCTCATTATTTGGGTACCGGTACATGGATCGTAAAAAATTAAAAATGTTTTCAACAGTCGGACTTATTTTTAATAATTCCCGAGTAAAAGTGTTTGAAAATCTATCAAACGATAATTCCGTGGCTTCCTATTTATCAGGAACTGCCAATCAACATGAAATGAACACATTTAACTACAACTTAAATGGAACTACCCACATCAATTATTACATTTCTTTTAAGAAATCTACAACACAGCTTATTTTAGGAGCACGAGCAGCATACTATTTACCACTAACTACCACAAAATGGAGTATGGATAATGCAAAACTTAACAATGGCCCAAAAATTAACCCCGGCGGTTATGCTGTACATTTAAGTATTGGCATGACTTTGTAGTAAAACAGTCGCTCATTTGAAATACAGTTAGCATAGCCGATCAATACGGAGCCGAAACCGAAACATCCAAGATATACCTCCGAAGCTTGGCGGAGGTGGATTCCGAAGTTATTTTCTTAACAGCACCCTGAGTAGTCCGAAGGACATATCGAAGGGTGCGGAGGTGGTTGCCACAAAAACTTCACGTGCCTTTGGTGATGTTAAGTTTAAAAAAATCTTTAATTACGCTGCACTACCCCTCCACGATTTGACCTGCGTTTAGTTTGAAGTACCCCCTTAAACGTATGTTATGAAAATTCTACCCGCTATTTTATCTGCCCTTCTTGCTTGCTCCGCATGGGCGCAACAAATTTCTTACCTGTCCTTAGATCACAACAATGTTTCGTGTTTGCTCGACGACGAGGGTGGATTTTTTAACAACTTGCCATCCGGGTTGGCGGGTTATGAAGTCCCTAAACAGAGTGGATTATCCACCATTTTTGCGGGGTCGTATTGGATGGGAGCGCAAGATGTGAATGGCGCCTTGTACATGTCTGCGGTGAAATACAGTGCGGGAGGCAGCTGGAGTGCGTTTCATGGTGGACCCATTTCTACTACCCAAGCATACAATACCTTAGCCTACAGCAACCAATACCAAGACGCCATCTGGAAGGTAAGCAAGGCCGAAATATTGGCCCACCAAGCCAATGTGCAAAACCCAGGGTATGTAGTGCCCCCTGCCATTGCCAATTGGCCAGGCAACGGGGATACCTCACTCGGAATCGCAGCACAACTTGCTCCCTTTATAGACCTCAACGGGAATGGTCTTTATGAACCATCCCAAGGAGATTATCCCGATATCCGCGGCGACGAGGCCGTTTATGTTATTACGAACGATGAATCGTATCTACCCGATGGTAACCAATTGGGTATTGAAGTACACGCCATGTTTTACCAATTCCAAACCGCAAACTACCTGAACAATACGACCTTTTTGACCCTGCGGGTGTACAACCGAAGCAACCGCACATATTACAATTTTCATGAAGGCCTTTACCTCGACTTTGACTTAGGCAATTATTCCGATGACTACATCGGATGTGATCCCACCAACCGATTATTGTATGCGTACAACGGTGATGACCTTGACGAATCGGACGGAGGACAACTAGGATACGGTGCAAACCCGCCCTGCCAAGGTGTATTGTGCCTTTCACATCCCTTAGAAAGCGCGGGAAGATTAACCGGTGCGATGGATGCAGGCATGAGCACCAGCTTTGATACAACGGCATGGTTGCTCATGAACGGACAAAACAGCGATAGCACCAATTGGATGAATCCCTTAACGAATACCAGCACCCATTTTCTGTACGACGGTAATCCCAACGTACCCAATACATGGAATGAAGCGGCCAGTAATAACAACCCAAGTGACCGAAGGGGAATGTTAAGCATAAAAGAAGCGATCTTACCCCAAGGAGAAAGCTTTTGCGCTGATTTTGCCTTCATTTACAATCGTTCCGGAAACCGCCTACAGAATGTGCAACAGAACATCTACACGGCAGGGGCCTTACTGACGTGGTATGCGCAAGATCAAGTTTTCCCCTGTCAATCGCAGGCGTTTAACAGCCTAACAGAATCAGATCAGGCACTCGAACCCTTACTCCTTTATCCCAACCCGACCAGTCAACAGCTCACCGTCGCATGGACATCCAAAGACGCTTCTTGCATTGAAATCTTTACCCTACACGGTAAGCTGGTAGAACGCATTCCCATACATGAACCCAAGGCTCAAACCCTCGATGTTAGCGGCCTATCGCCGGGCATGTACCTAATCCGTGTTGAAGAACAAACGCAATGCTTACATAAAGAGTAAGCTTACACACCTAGTTTTTCCACGGACCCTGAGTAGTCCGTAGGACGTATCGAAGGGTAAGTGGAAAAGCAAAAAATCTACGCGACGGGTCTATACTTTCTTTTGTCTTGATACAAAAGAAACAAAAAATCAAGGCACGGGATTGCTTCTTGGTTCGGAAAACTCACAACACATACGATTCCACATCAACCGAGCCATTTCATCCCCTCCTGAGCCGCTGTTTTGTCAGTGATTTTTCAACTACCTCCAAAAAAACGCGGCTCACTTCGGTGCTGAAACCGAAGCATCCAAGTGCCGAAGTTATTTTCTTAACAGCACCCTGAGTAGTCCGCAGGACGTATCGAAGGGTGCGGGAAAAAAGTAGAGGAAAAAAATCTTTTAACTTACGATTCCAAATCCCCGAACATTGCCAGTATGGCTGCTTCGTTGGGTTCGCAAACCCCGCGTTCGGTGATTAAGCCCGTAACCAAGCGTGCTGGGGTAACATCAAAGCCGTGATTCACGGCTTGCGTAGTTTCTGGACAGATTAATACAGGTTCTATAGTTCCCGCAGCACTCTTGCCTATCACATAGCGCACCTCGTCTTGGTTTCGTTCCTCGATCGGAATTTCTTTCAATCCATCCCGCACCGATAAATCCAAGGTGGTCGAGGGTAAGGCTACATAAAACGGGATCTTGTTATCGTGCGCTGCCAAGGCTTTCAGGTAGGTTCCAATTTTATTGGCTACATCGCCATGCCGTGTGGTTCGGTCCGTACCTACAATGACCATGTCCACCATGCCGTGCTGCATCAAATGCCCGCCCGCATTATCCACGATTAAGGTGTGCGGAATCCCGTGCCGTGTGAGTTCGTAGGCCGTTAGGTTGGCTCCTTGGTTGCGCGGTCGTGTTTCGTCCACATACACATGAACGTCAAGTCCTTTTTGTTTCGCCTGGTAAATCGGAGAGGTAACTGTACCCCATTCAATGCAACCCAACATGCCCGCGTTGCAGTGGGTTAATATGTTTATGCGCTGACCTGGCTTTTTAGCGGCAAGGGCTTCGATGATGGGTAAGCCATGCACCCCAATGTTGCGGCAGGTTTCTATGTCTTGCTCTACAATGGCTTGGGCTTCCTCCCAAGCTGTTTGTACTAAATCCTCGGCGCCATCTAAGCGAACTTTCATGCGGTTCAAAGCCCAAAATAGGTTTACGGCCGTCGGCCGTGAATTGGCTAAGGCCTCAAAAGCATGATCCATAAAAGATCGGTCGTGATTTCCTTCGATACAGGTGCGAGCCGCTAAATAAATTCCATAGGCTGCAGTGGCTCCAATTAAGGGGGCTCCGCGAACAATCATGTCTTTTATAGCAGTTTCCGCCTCTTGATAGGTGTGCAGTTTTACCACCACCCATTCGTGGGGTAAAAACCGTTGGTCTATGACTTCCACATACCGATCTGAAGTCGGCCAAATGGTACGAAATGGACTAGCCACGGGTTAGAGGTTAAACGCCGCTTTGATTCGGTCTACGTAATCTAGATTTTCCCAGGTAAATAATTCCACTTCCATGGATTTCTTTTCACCGTTCGGCGCTTCAAATACCTTGATTTTCTTTTCGTAATCACGTCCCATGTGACCATAAGAAGCGGTTTCTGAATAAATCGGATTTCTTAGTTTCAAGCGTTGTTCAATAAAGTACGGACGCATGTCGAAAATCTCTTCGATTTTCTTAGCGATTTCTCCGTCTGTCATGTCTACTTTGGATGTACCATAGGTTTCCACAAACAAGCCACACGGCTTAGCCACTCCAATCGCGTAAGAAACTTGTACTAATACCTCATCGCACAATCCTGCGGCTACCATGTTTTTTGCAATGTGACGGGTAGCATAGGCGGCGGAACGATCTACTTTCGATGGATCTTTTCCTGAAAAGGCACCACCACCGTGCGCTCCTTTTCCTCCGTAGGTATCTACAATGATTTTTCTTCCGGTTAAGCCGGTATCTCCGTGCGGACCACCGATTACAAACTTTCCGGTTGGGTTAATGTGATACGTGATTTGATCATTGAATAGTGCTTGTAAGCTCGGTTTAAGCTTGGCTTTTACTCTTGGAATTACAATTTCTACGATGTCCTTTTTAATCTTTGCTAACATGGTAGATTCCTCATCAAAATCGTCATGTTGCGTTGAAACTACGATGGTATCAATGCGTTGCGGCACGTTATCATCAGAATACTCAATGGTTACTTGAGATTTCGCATCCGGGCGTAAATATGAAATTAACTGCGGTTCATTGTTGCGAATTAAAGAAAGTTCTTGTAGGATTTTGTGTGCGATATCTAAGGCCAAAGGCATGTAGTTATCGGTTTCTTTGGTGGCATAACCAAACATCATTCCTTGGTCACCCGCGCCTTGATCTTCAGGGTTGGTGCGTTCAACACCTTGGTTGATGTCGGAAGATTGCTCATGAATGGCAGAGAAAATACCACAAGAATTTGCATCAAACATATACTCAGATTTGGTATACCCGATTTTTTTAATCGTTTCCCGAGCAATTTTCTGAACATCAAGGTAAACGTTAGTTTTAACCTCACCCGCCAATACCACTTGACCGGTAGTTACTAAGGTTTCACACGCCACTTTCGACGTTGGGTCAAACGCCATGAAATGATCAATCAACGCATCAGAAATTTGATCTGCTACTTTATCTGGGTGCCCTTCTGACACCGACTCTGAGGTAAATAAATATGCCATTTATAGATTTGTTTTGTGCAAAAATAGGGAATTCCCTTGAATTTTAGAGCGCCTTACCAAAGTGGTCCTCCAGCATTCACTCGATCTTTCAATAGGGCGTTTGGTCGATACCGGTCTTCGCCGTATCGTTCATACAAGGAATTCAATTGCGCCAAGATTTCGGAAGGACCAATTTCTTCGGACCAAGCCAGCAATCCCTTCGGATAGTTTACCCCTTTCATCATGGCTAAATCCACATCGCTTGGGGAGGCCACCTGCATGAGCACCGCATCGTACGCTTCGTTGATTAACATCGCAAAAACGCGCTTAAAAATCACCTGATGCAAGGCTTCGTCGGGTGTTGGATTGCTCCGATCCATCGAATAATCATAAAACCCACGTCCCGTTTTACGGCCATAAAGGCCTGCTTCTTTTAATCGTTTTTGAGTAAAGGAAGGTTTAAACCGAGGATCATAGTAAAACGCTTCGAACACCGTTTCCGTGACCGTATAATTCACATCATTTCCAATGTAATCCATCAATTCAAAGGGTCCCATTTTAAAGCCCCCAATGGAAGTCATTGCATAATCAATGGTTACAAAATCTGCCAATCCCTCTTCATAGATTCGTAACGCTTCTCCATAAAATGGTCTTGCTACACGATTTACAATAAATCCAGGGGTGTCTTTGCAAAGGGCCACGGTTTTACCCATGGCTAGAATGATCTCTTGCGCCTGCGCAACCACTGCTTCGTGAGTTAAAACACTTGGAATAATTTCCACCAATGGCATCAAGGTCGCCGGATTAAAAAAGTGGATTCCTAGAAAACGTTCCGGTTGTTTTAAGGCACTCGAAATCGATGCAATAGAAAGCGAGGAAGTATTCGATGCAAGGATACACGCTGGAGAAACTAACCCCTCCAAGGCCTTGAATACCTCATGCTTAACCGTTAAATTTTCTACGATGGCTTCGATGACTAAGTCTGCGTGTTGTGCGGCATCCAAGTGATTCACAAACTGTATGCGACCCAATATGGCCTCATATGAGGTGGCGTCAATTTTCCCTTTTTCCAATAAGGTTGTTAGCGATTTGTTTATCCCTGCTTGTGCCTTACTTAATTGATCGGATGAAAGGTCGTACAACCACGTTTCAAACCCTTTTTGTGCGGCTAATTGGGCAATTCCTGCGCCCATGGTGCCTGCACCAACAACAAATATTCGTTTAGTCATTACTTTCCTGTAAAATTTGGTTTTCGTTTCTCTAAAAAGGCTTGCACCCCTTCGTTAAAATCTGCGGTATTCCCTGCTTCCACTTGTAAATTCAATTCGGTATCTAATTGTTCATCCAAGGATTGAAACCAACTCAGTTGTACTGCTTTTTTGGTCAAGGCAAGGGCTTTGGTTGGCATGCTTGCGATCTGTGTTACGAAGTCGGTGGTGAAGGTCTCGTAGGAATCTGCAGGAACTGCCTTAAAAATCATATTCATTTGTTCGGCTTCTTTGGCACTCACCTTATCGCCCGTCATCATCAAGGCTAAGGCTTTTTGCGATCCGATCAAGCGAGGAAGAAAATAAGTGCCTCCGGAATCTGGAATTAATCCGATTTTCGAGAAGGCTTGAATGAAACTCGCGTGTTCATGGGCAATCACCACATCACAGGCCAGGGCGATATTCGCTCCTGCACCCGCTGCAACCCCATTCACTAGGGCGATCACTGGTTTTTCTAACGCTACAATCTGACGGATAATTGGGTTGTAATGTTCGGAAAGGATGGTTTCTAATCCAGGTCCATTAGGATCAACTGCTTCGCCGAGGTCTTGCCCAGCGCTGAACGCCTTTCCATTCCCTGATATAACCACAGCTCGAACTTGCTCTGTACTCGCTGCTTCGGCTAAACACGATTGCATTTGAAGCGCCATGCTTCGGTTAAAGGCGTTGTACACTTCCGGTCGATTGAGTTTAATCCACGCAATGCCTTGGTTAATTTCAAATAGTATTTCCATTTTTATCTATTAAAGTCTGTTTACTAATACGTTCGTTCCAAGTTTGAATCAAGTGGGGTGGGGTTAAAATACGAATCTCCCCTATAAAACCAAATAGGGCTCTAATTAGTTCCTCGTTGATTTGTACGGTTAAGGCAAAGCGATTCGAACCAATTTTCTCTTGAGAAAAATGCAAGGGCTGAGATTCAATATACTTGGCAGCGATTTCATTCGCCTCCAATTCAATCCGTTCTGCTGCTTTTTTTTCGGTAGTGATTCCAATGGTTTCCGCAAAAAAGGTACTCGGATTAAAGGCGTCCTTAAGCACGTGGTGGGTATCGCTCACCTCTACCCCCTCCATTCGTTCTAGCGCATAGGTTATCCAATCGGATTTCTCAAAATCAAAGGTTATCAAGTACCACCGGTTGCGGTATTCTTTAAGATACACGGGTACAACCTTTCTAGGTTTTGCGATGCCGGATTTAAACGAGGCATAACTAAAGGTGCAAATCTTTTTTTCTTGAATGGCAGATAAGAGCAAGGGAAGCCATTGATTGCCTGCTGAGGCATAGGCTGTTTCAAACCCAATAAATGCATTGGGTTCTTGTCCGTCGGTACCTGCAACCGCTACCCGCGTAGCAATCTTATCAATTGCACTTCCAAATTCTTTGAAATAGGGTACTTCTTGAAATTGCTGTAAGGTTTGAACCGCAAACCGAATGGATTCCAGTTCGTCTTCAGAAAGGGGAATATCGTTAATGGTATACTCGGGGTCCTCATAAAAATAGCCTTCGTATTTTCGGCTATACTTGATGGGCGCATCGTGTTCCATCCGCATGGCAAACAAATCCTTTTCAATGGTAGAATCACAGATATGTTCTCCATAGGTTGAACCAAATAAGGATTCTTCACAGGCCTCTCGTAAATCACCTTTACTCGGGTATGGCTTGTAGGGATTTCTTATCATTCGATCAATAATTCGAAAGCGGATGAGGGCGTTTTTAATGTGCGGCATGCCTTAGGCTTTGCTGTACCCGAAGAGTTCGAAAAATTTAATAGCTTGCGCTGCTTCATACGGCACATCCTCTTCCCAATTTTTTGCTCCAGCTTTAATTTTACTCAACACATCATCCGACATGATGTGGAGGTTTTTGTCATTAAACTGTTTAATGGGGGTGATTTTATCATTCTGTACCATAAAATCCATCAAGCCTTTCAGGTGTGCTGGCAACTCCATATTGTACATATCGAGTAATGCCCCTGATTCTACATCGATTGCAGGGTAAACGTAGAGTTTTACATTATGCCCAAACCCTCTTCCAAAGGCTTCCAATAGTCCACCTGGAAGATTATCATAATATCGTTCGTCGAAAATCGTGCTTAGATTATATACCCCTAGAATCACTCCCATGAATTGTCCTTTCGCAATGGCAGAAAGATATTCTACCATTTTATAATGTTTCAAGTAATTTGAAATCATCACCGTATAGCCAAGGGAACTTAACAATTCGGCTCGATCTAGGAAATCTTTATCAGAAATTTTTCCGTCTGCTGTAAGGTCTTTCAAGGTGAGCTCAAAGATTACTTCTACGTTGGTGTGTTTTACCCGCGGGTCTTGCAGAAAACAAACTTTTCCGTTCTCAATCATGTCTACGTGAACGTGTGTAACTGGACGAAATCTGCCCCGCATCAGTAGGATATTCTTTTTATAAAGGGCAGTAGCAGGCTGAAGTACATTCTTTGCTAAATCAAACATGGTGGCGTCGGTGATTCCTTTACGCACCAAACTTAAGGCAATCATGCGGTTGTCTATATCTTCAAAATCTGGACCCGTGAACCGCAACATGTCGATTTCCATGCGCTCCCGAGGAAGCCGAGACACCAAAGAGTTTACAAATTCTTCGTGATCTTTCGATTGATAAAACGCGCCGTAAATTAGGTTAACCCCTAAAATCCCCAGCGCTTCTTGTTGTGCTTTATTGGAGATGTCATGCATTTTAACATGCAAAATAATCTCATTAAACGGACCACCAATAGTAGCTTGAAAGCGAAGACCGACCCATCCTTGGCCTTGGTTAGTTTTATGGTAATTTAAGGATTCAACGGTATTACAAAACGCAAAGAACCGAGACTCTTTATTTTTTTGTGGAAGTATTTTCATGAGCTGGTCGCACTCTGCGCCAAGCATGGTTAACAAGCGTTCTTCACACACATAGCGTTTGGCGGCCCCGTACATGGCATCTGAAACCTTCATGTCATACGCAGAATGGGTAAACGCAATCGTACCTGAACTTCCGCCAGCTTTAAAGAAATTCGCCGCAACTTCTTGACCGGCACCAATCTCGGCAAAACACCCGTAAATATCTTTGGTTAAATTGACTTTGAGGGCTTTGTCCTCTGTGGTTATTTTATCCAACATCAATTAGGATCTCTAAATGCTGGGTTATTAATGAATGAATTATCCGTAAGTGTCATTAGGAATTTCTTTAACAAGTACTTTTCTTGTGCATCCAATTGTACACCTCCTTGATTAGAAAACTCAATCAAAGGATCTATGGTTGGGGAAGTATGAATACCAGAGGAATAGTGTTCGATTACCTCATCCAAGGTACTAAAGCGTCCATCGTGCATGTAAGGCGCAGAAAGTGCAATGTTTCGTAAAGTTGGCACCTTGAATTTGCCGTGGTCATTGGAGTTATTTGTTATTGCTCCACGCCCTAAATCCAAAAATGAAAAGTCTAACCCATTGTTACTAAACTTCGCAACACGCATGAGCGGGCCGTTGTGACAATGAAAACAGTCTGCACCGTTAAGGCTTTTAAATAAGTCGTAGCCAGCCCATTCCTCTGCTTCAATACTAACGGCTTGTTCTGAGGCGCTAAGCGGTTTATTGTTTTCAATTTTGTACATGATATCAAACTTGCTGCTGCCAGAAATCATGGTTCGAATGAATTGGGCTATTGCTTTTGCGACATGCGTGGAATCAAAATTATCTACGCCGAAAGCCTTATAAAATTGATTGCGGTAGTAGGTATCCTTTTTGAGTTTTAAAATGGCATTTTTCCAAGACTGGTGCATTTCGATAGGGTTGGGAACAGGCTCAAGTATCTGCTCTTCAAGAGACGTTGCACTACCGTCCCAAAAGAAAAAAGAATCCCAACCTAAATTAATCAAGGCCATCGCATTTCGCGTACCCTTGAAACCATCAATCCCCGTTGAGTATTTTGAGGAATCAGAAAAGGATGTTTCTGGCGTGTGGCAGCTCCCGCAACTCATTTGATCATTGCCACTCAACCGTTTTTCGTAGAATAAAAACCTGCCGAGTTCCACACCTTCAACAGTCATTGGGTTATCCGCAGGAATATTCATATCAGGGAAATGTGATGGAATATTCAATTGGTATGGAGTAGGTTTATACCCCACTTTGTCCTTACCGCAGGAGCTTACAACACTTAGTCCAAGTAAAATGAATAAGATCCGAATCATTGTGGTTGAAGCGCATTTTTAAAATTAATGGTGACTTTTTGTGTTAGCGGGCCTAAACCTGCACCTGAATGAGTAAACGATTCATTGGGAATATCTATCGGCTGTTGAGGATTGAAAAAGAAAGACTCCATATCAAGCTTTAAAAACAAACTGTGTTCATTTGTTCCTGTTTTAGTCCATGATAAATTTGAAAAAGTCATTGCCTGTTGATACCAGTCCGTTCCAACATGATAACTGTAGCTAAGGTCGAAATTATCAACCCCATCGTTTAATGTATCGGCTTTTCCTTCAACGCTGATAAAAATATATCCAGTATTCCACCCCCAATGCATGGAGCCAGAATTTATTATGTTTAAAGGACTATTGTTTGGAAAGGCGGATGGGTCATCGTGGTTTAAGGAGGTGTCTACCCCTAAAATGAATGAAAGGGATGGAAATTTTGAATAGTCCCCCTCCTGTTCAATCATTACATTTCCTTTTTCCCTGTAATCAAAGTATCCTACCTCTGCGAATGTGTTATTTCCATTGGTCATTAGCGTAGTAAAAAACTTAATGTCTGAAATTTTTATTCGAATACCGTTTGGTCCCTGATAGATTGAGTCTAAATATAATGGATACTGGCCATAAGTTGGATTAACCAAGATCCTTGCTTGGCTAACGGGTTCATTGGGCTCAGGGATTGGGTCTGGTTTACAAGAAACAAGTATAGCTATAATTATGAACGGAAATAAAATGTTTTTAACCATAAGTACAAAATTACACTTTTTGACCTTAAATTTAACGTCCCGATAAATAAATTTAACCCTTTGAAAAAAACAAATAAAAAGTCTCGTCCGCTCCTAGTGCTCAACGCATCAGCGGGAAGTGGAAAAACCTATCGCCTCGTTTTGCAATACCTCACCTTGCTCTTTGAAGCACCTGGCAGTGGTAAATACCGGCATTTGGTCGCAATGACCTTTACCAACAAAGCCGCCTTTGAGATGAAGGAACGGATTTTACAGGCCCTACATGATATTTCCACGTATCAAGAGGGAGATGAGCGGACCTTAACATTAATCAAAACCTTAAGTGAAATGTTAGGACAGCCCGTCACCGTGTTTCCAGACCGGGCCACAGCAATTCTTTCTGAAATTCTTCATGGATATGAAGATTTTTTGATCTCAACGATTGATAAATTCAACCTTCGTTTGATCCGATCCTTCAACCGAGACCTTAATTTACCCCAAGAATTCGAAGTTATTTTAAACGAAACAGAAATTCTTGAAAAGGTCATTGATTCCATCCTTGCCAAAGTTGGAACACCAGGAAACGAAGCATTAACCGGGTTAATTTCGAACTACACGAAAAAGAACTTAGAAGAGGAAACCCATTGGAATTTTCGCAATCAACTCATTGAATTTTGTGGAATTTTGTCCAAAGAGCGGTATATTGATTTAGTAGAATCTTTATTGGAGCAAGACTATCAAGAAGCGGACTTGCGAGAAGCAACAAGGCAGCAAGAAGTGCTTTTAAATGAGCTTATCCAGAAAGGCCTTCGAGTATCTAGCCTGTTTGAAGCATCGGGCTTAGCCGATGCACAATTACCGCAAAAAAGTAGAACATCAACTCCAATCCGTCGTCTTGGCACCTTGGTTCAATGGCCAGAGAAAGGCATTCTGACCGATACGGTGCTAAATTTATTGGATGAAGGAAAATATGAGGGAATTTTTTCAGCCGAGTTGATTCTTGCCCTAAACGAATTATTGGATTTTTATACCGACCAAACTGAAGCCTTTATAAAACTAAAATTCTACCGTGAAACCTTTTATAACCTCGCCTTACTTCAATACGTGGCTAAGGAAATGGATGTCATTAGGGAAAATGAACATTTTATACGAATTTCTGAATTTAATCGATTAATCAGTGGATTAGTGCAGCATCAGTACGCTCCATACATCTACGAACGTCTCGGAAACAAGCTGCATCATTTCTTGTTGGATGAGTTTCAAGACACCTCTCGAATGCAGTGGTTAAATATGATTCCGCTGATTGAAGAATCCATTTCGAAAAATCAAAAGAACCTTATTGTTGGTGATGCAAAGCAATCCATATATCGATTCAATAATGGTCTTGCAGAGCAATTTGTAGCGCTACCACGTATTTATAATCCGGAAAATAATCCGCGAGTTGCGCGACAATCTGCCTATTTTGAAGAAATGGGTAGCCTTGAAGTGTTGGAAGACAATCACCGTTCTGGAAAATCTATTGTTGCGTTCAACAATCAACTTTTCGAAGCGAGTAAATCCCTGATTCCACTTGGATCTGAAGGTTTTTATAACTCGGTACACCAAAATGCGGTTAAACAATTTGAAGGATACGTGGAGGTGAAAAGTATGGATGCTAAACACTCAAGCATCGAGGCCTTTGAAGAACTCCTTAGAATCATTGAGCAGTGCGTAGCCGATGGCTTTAAGCCCGGAGATATCTGTATATTAAGTGAGAAAAACGACCAAGGAAATCGGATTGCGCAATACTTAACAGAGCAGCGATACAAAGTGGTCTCTGCTGATTCTTTGCTGATTCATTCAGATGCTAGAATTCGCCTCGTGGTGTCGTATTTAAAGATCCGAAATAAAACTTCGAATCACAGAGAATTCATGAAGTTTGCCGACCTCTTTTTACGATTTACTATCCAAGACCCTGAATTGGCGTACTTAGCGCTGTTTGAGGTAGATGCTAGCGGGCGAAGATTCTTCAGTATTAATCGTTTCATCAATACCTACTTTCATGAAGAGTCGCTGTTTTTTGTGAACTACACGAATTTATACGACCTCATTCAAAAGTTTTATGACCTCATGGGATGGCAAGAAACCGCGGATGTTTATTTACATCACTTTGCAGACCTTTGTTTTAATTTTCAAATTGGTAGAAAGGTTGATTTAAACAGTTTCGTTGAATACTATGAAAAAAACCAGCACAAGTTGGCGATTCAGTTCCCTAAAACCAACGATGCGATTCAAATCATGACGATTCACAAATCGAAAGGACTACAATTCCCTGTGGTTATTTTACCCAATGTGAATTTCTCAATCAGTGACACGATGTCTTATTATTTAATTCCAGGATCCGATCAAGTTTATTATAGAAAACTCAGCAAGAATAGTCCCCTTCAAGAGATACGAGATTTCTCTGAAAAGGAATCCAATCAGTTTTTTATGGACAAATTAAACTTGTTGTATGTTGCCATGACACGGCCGATTCATCGGTTGTATGTATTTAACCTGTATGAATCCAATAAAATGGGTAAACCCTTGCATGACCTTTTGACAAGCACCTACCCGGAGCATGTAACGGACGGGGTGTTGTCCCTTACTTTAGGTCAGGAAGAACTTGCCACTGGAGGCGGTGAAACAGATACGTTTTATCATCCGGAAGAATTTGGAGATCGATTATGGTATCCGGAGCTTGTAGTTCGCCAAGGGTTTGACAGCGACCAAACCTTACTTGGAAAAGCTTTCCACCGCATCATGGCCACGTGTTCAACCGTCGAAGAGGTCCCAGATTTTATTCAACTCCTTGAAGATCAATCCGAAGTGTTAACAGAACACCGGGCAGTACTGTACGAAATGGCGGAGCGCATTTTTTCGGACAATACCTATCGTACATGGATAGAAAACGCCATCACCATATACAGTGAACCTTGGATCATGACCCCTGAAGGAACCTTGGTTAGGCCAGACAAAATCATGGTCCAGGCCGATAAAATCATGGTCATTGACTTTAAAACAGGGAAACATCAAGCCGCACACAAGCTTCAACTAAGCGAGTATATGAACACTTTAAGTCAAATGATGCCTCAGCCGGTAGAAGGGTATTTGTATTATTGTCAATCCGGGGAATGGATCGCCTCTTGATGCGCCATTGCCGCTTTAATGAAGGTATAGACGATTGGATGCGGTAAGTCCCGAGTAGAAGAAACCTGGGGGTAATAAGAAACCACCATAAAAAAGAAATGTGATTTTAAGCTTAAGGCTTCCGGATCGTCAAATTGGTTGACTGCTTCTATTTCTACGTGATTTGCCACTAAATCTAGCACAAAATTTGGATAAAGGCTGTAGCGAACTGCTGAAAGTTCATTGGTGGTAAAGTGGTCATAGAGCTTTTTAAATGCCTTGGATTTTGGAACCACGTAAATGGATTCGAAGTATGCGCCACTCACTAAATTATCAGAAATTAATTTGTCCCCTCGCGAATTCATCCCGTTTTTAGCAATTAAAAATTCCAGAAATAATCGGTAGGCTTCCCCTGTGGCTAACACGGGTTTATTCAACTGCGATAACCGGGAATAAATGCCGTTTAAAAAGAATGGATTTAAATAGGGTCCTGGAGCAATCCAAAATGCATCATAGGTATCAAAAAAAGCAACCTTTTGCTGAGCAACCTCTTGAATTCTAATCCAATAATAAGACAGCTCAATATCGAGGAAGTTTGCCGCATGATCTAATGCTAAATTAGTTGCATGGTGTGCATTGAAGGTAAAATTGTAATCCCCAATTATTGCTATTTTCAACCGATCCATACTGTTAAAAAAAAATGCCGCAAATGCGGCATTCAATTATCGTTTAAACCATCCTCGGTACTTTCCATTTTGTATCGGGAGGGAGTCAATTAAACTTGTTTGAGGATTTAAACTGTATACGTAGCACGAGAAATTACATTCAAAAAACGAATAATCTCCGGTGCCGTCGGATTGCTGTTTGATGTTCGTAAACGCGACCGCCTGTGGAACAGGATTGTTTTGTTTTGATAACCAAATACGTGACGTGTTATCGGTGTAGGCTACTTCAAACCCTGCGATTGCACCGTTCGAATAGGAAGGCGCAGTAACAGACGAATTGGTATGAAAATCATTGAACATGGATAAGCTTGGCTCTGTGTTGGCTGCTAAATCCCAGTTTAATGCACCAAGTTTGATTCGAAGGCTCACTGGATTTGATGGGGAGTACATTTCAAACATATAAACTCTTCGAGATGGCAAAGGTGAAGGTTGAACGAAGGACTCTGAAGAGGTATTTCCTAGATAACTGTTTACATTTTGTGTGAATTCCACTTGAGTACCGTTAACATAACCAGTAAAACTTCCATCTAAATTAACGGTATTGGTTGGCGGCGGTACTACTTCATGCTCTATACAAGAACTTACACTAAATAATACAATCAATAAAGAAAGTGATATAGAAAAAATTTTCATCTTTTAAATTTTGGTATCAAATGTAACGAATAACGAGAAATAAAACAAAAAGATGCGTCATCCTTAAAAAAAGGTTCATATTCCGCGGTTAGAGACTCGTTTAACTCAATGCACCAATGATTTTCAATGGATGTTTTTTTACCTTTGAGCACAAATTCGGCTCCGTAGTCATGACGAGGCAATGCCGGTCATGGTGCTGACATTTATCGTCAGCATTCAATGGAGTATTGTTTTATTGGCTCCGTAGCCATGACGAGGCAATGCCGGTCATGGTGCTGACATTTATCGTCAGCATTCAATGGAGTATTGTTTTATTGGCTCCGTAGTTCAATGGATAGAATAGAAGTTTCCTAAACTTTAGATATGGGTTCGATTCCCGTCGGAGCTGCAAATACAACGAGGGGCGGCTTACTATTCTTTAATGAGTAATTGCCGAACACTTCCTGAAGCAAGGGTACAATTTACCATGTAAATCCCCGCACTGAAGGCACTTAAATCCAAAGTCATCGAAGTGCTTTGCACCTTAACTTCATGCAATAATTTTCCGGAACAATCCAACAACTGAATGGTGGAACCTGCACTTATTCCTGTAATCATTACTTCACCATTGGTAGGATTGGGATAAATCAACACATTACTTATGTTTTGATTCAACAGGTTCGCGCAATCATCCACCTGAATGCTGAGGGTATCCATACCGACACATCCGTTTGGATCTGTAATGGAAGCGGTAATAACAAAACTACCTACGCCCGCAACCGTTGGATCAAATGCCCCGTTGCTTACTCCTGTTCCGGAAAGTGTCGCATTGGCTGTAGCGGTTAATGCTACCACGCCATCCGTTAAACACACTTCGTTGTCCGAGGCACTTAACGTTACTTGAGGGGTGGTCAAAACCACAATAGTATCCGTAAAAGAAGTGGATCCCGCTGCATTTGATGCGGTAAGAGCAATTATGTAGGTTCCTGCATTCGCATAAGCGTGTATTGGATTTTCTACCGATGCGCTTGAGCCATCCCCAAAATCCCAAGCCCAAGTAGACGGGTTATTTGATGACCCATCTGAAAATAAAACGGCTTCACCCGTACACGTGGCATTTGTTGACGTGGTAAACGAAGCGACTGGCGCAACCGGTGGCGCATTTACATTATAGAGGATTTCAAAATCATCAAAATAATAACCATCCGCTACAGTTCCACCATCTGAACCGAGTTTAAACCTAAATTTAATCACTTGTCCCAAGTAATCACTCAGGTTGATTTCTTCCAATACCCAAGCACTTTGTACCCCTTCATATACAGGCTGATTGTTCGGCTGAACACTTCCATTCGCATTTGTTCCAGTTACGGTATAATTACCACACTGAGGAATCCATGTAGTTCCGTTATCTGTAGAAACCAAGAACTGAACGTAATCGTAATCCGCTTCAATGTTCCACTTCGCATAAAATCGCACCATCGCACTAGAAGCGTTGGTTAAATCTACGGCTGGCACATAGGTATACGTTCTATTGGCATTGTTGCTGTAATTACCCGTAGGAGAATCAGTAAACGAGCGCGTTGGAGATACAAAAGTAGATGTTGTGGTGCTCCAGTTTCCTGTCCAATTTGCCGCAGAAGTAGCATTTTCTACCACTTGTGAAGTCAAGGCCCCAAAGGTTTTATAAATGGTATCTCTTTTAATCCATAGGCCGTTATTGGTTTCAAGTACATAAATTATTTGATCTCCAAATTGGATGCTTGGGTTTAATGAATAACTGATGGATCCCGTTGATGTTTGCTGCTGTGCTAAGGAATAAGTAACTGCCGTTCCAACACTCACAATATTCTGAATGGGTGAAATAGATACCGTAACCGGTCCCGACTCCCTCCCTAGGCGCTTTATGCTGTGATTAAAATTACCGTTGATGGTGGCAATCATGTTTGGGTCGGAATCCGTTGTAGTGGCATAAACTCGAGCTAAATGGGCTAATACCAGGTTTGGAAAGAGCATTTCAGCACAGGTAGGAATGATTTGATTGGATGGTTGCCAAAATGCGGTGCCCACCTCTGGGGTATGCACAAATATGGTGTCTTTTTGACCCACACCAATATCCACTTTATACATGTAATCATCAGAGTCTCCGGAGGCTGGATACAATCCACTACTTTTCATCGCAGTGTAGCCATTATATTGCACCTGATGGTTAGATTCATCTTGAAACCAGTTGTGGTGTGGCGCAAACTCTGCTGTGGTAGTACCAATCGGAAAGAGGATATCTTCGGCATAGGTATGTGCATTGAATGCGGTAATAAAATCATTATTTTGAACCAACCAACGCATGGCTTGAGTTTCAGGTTCTGAGAACGCTGAGGGGCCACAATAGGTATCGTTACTTGTGTTATTGCTCGTTCCGGTGGTTCCCCATCCATAGGAATAATTACGATTGAGGTCCACGCCATAGACCCCACCGCCATTATTTCGGCGATTTTTTCGCCACATGCCACCACCGTTTGGATTGGTGGTTTCGTTGTACACATATCCATCCGGATTGATGCATGGAACAAAATATAATTGTAGGTGATCTACCAGGTACGTAACCTCATCATTGGTTCCATAATTCTCCAATAAATACCACATATAAAAAATAGTTTCCATTAAAGCCATCGGTTCGCGGGCGTGGTGAATTGCCGTATACAGCACTTTTGGTTCACCCTCATCTACTGTTGGATTATCCGAAATTCTCACATAGTACAAAGGTCTATTTTGATGCGTTAAAAAATTGGAAATTGGAGCCTTAACCGAAATTAACGACGGATAGGTAGCGGCCATTTCATCTAATTCCGCCAACATTTCATTGTATTTTAAATACCCGCCCATGGTTCCTAGGTTGAAATGAGTCGGTGTTACTGGATTTACGTGCGGATTTGTTGCACTCGCTCCAGGGCCATCGCAGGTTGGATTGTGGTTGTTTGTACTTGTGGCAGGTTCGGCTAACATTTGCTCATAATACGTAACAACATCGGGAATTAAAATCTCAATATTGAAATTATTCGCCTGCATAATGCCTATTTCTGCGCTTGAAAAATCCGAAATAAAGTATAATCCTTCTTTGTGAACCCCATGATCGATGGTGACCCCCTGACTCGAAAGAAATTGCAAGCCTTGCTCGTCTGAATTAATTTTAACACGTGAATATGTGCCTAGTTGCTGTGAAAGGCCAATAGATATATTAACCAATAAAAGTGCTAAAACCGCAATGAATTGTTTCATTTGAAAAATTTGAGGGTAAAAATACACTTTATACCCATTAAAAAAAAGCAATAAAGCAACCATAAAACAGCCTTTGCAGTATTATAAATTAACCGCGCTTGCGTAATTTAGCCACCATGAGATTTTTCCTGCTTCTTGGGGTTCAGTGTTTTGTACTTAGTCTTTTTGGTCAAGCCATATGGATGACACCAAATGAGGGACAATGGGTAGATTCCATTGATTTTACCATTCCCGTGAATCAGGGGCGTATTCACGTGGGCCAACAGGGCATGAACTTTTACATGTATGAACTGCCCTCCCATGAGGAGCATCAGACCAACCCAACGCTTAAAACACATTCTATTCATCAACGGTTCCTTGGTGTTACCACTCATGAGCTTCAATACAACGGAAAGCGGTCATCACACTATTCTAATTACTTTATTGGTTCGGATCAATCCAAATGGGTGAGTGAAATTCACGATGTAAGCCAAGCGGAATACACGTCTTTCTACAGCGGCATAGACCTATTCTATTCCACGCAAAGCGAACAACTTGAATATGGATTTAAACTGCATGCAGATGCCAATCCTTCGGACATTCAATTTATCATTGAGGGCGCATCCCACGTTTCAATCAATAACAAACATGAACTGGTCATTACACACCGCTTTGGCGAAATCATTGAAAGCGCCCCGAAGGCTTGGAGCTACTTAAACGGCGTGAAAAAACCCATAGCCATTTCATATAAACTCGATGGGAATGTGTGTGGGTTCAATTTTTCAAATCTTAACGCCTCTTTTGATTCCTTACTCATTGACCCGAGCTTAACATTTTCTACGTTTTCCGGATCGAGTGCAGATAACTGGGGCTTTACTGCCACCCCAGATGCGGCGGGTAATTTATACGGTGCAGGCATCGTTTTCGGATACGGATATCCTACCACCCCTGGAGCTTATGACATTACGTACAATAACGGAGCAGGTGCCATGCCTTTTGATATCGGGATCACAAAATTTAATCCTTCCGGAACCAACCTACTCTACTCCATCTATTTTGGCGGGGCAGGTAATGAAACACCCCACAGCATCGTTTGTGGTCCGACCGGTGAACTTTACGTATACGGTGTAACGTGCTCCTCAAATTTTCCAACCACCCCCGGGGCGTATGATGCCACGTATAATGGCGGTCCATCCGTCACAGAAAACTCGCTCACTTTTGATGGCAGTGATATTTTTATTTCAAGGTTTAGCACCAACGGCGCGAATTTAATCGCCTCTACCTACCTTGGTGGAAGTAACTCGGATGGATTAAACCTGAACAACTTACACTATAACTATGGGGACCAATTCCGTGGGGAAATAATTCTTGACGCCAGCGGCAATGTGTACATTTCTAGCACCACCGCATCCAATAATTTTCCGACCACGGGCGGCGCATTTTCTACTGTGCTTAACGGACTTCAAGATGCAGTGGTTTGCAAACTCTCGAATAACCTAAATTCCTTACTGTGGAGTTCCTTTTTCGGTGGGATTGGAGAAGACAGTGGGAATTCTATTGAAATCAGTCCTAACGGAAGCGTTTACTTAGCCGGTGGATCTAATTCGCCAACCTTTCCCGGCGTATCGTCTGGAAATGACCTATCAAATAACGGTGGACTTTCCGACGGCTATGTGGCGCGATTTAATCCTGGAAATGGAAGTGTAATTTCAGCCACGTTTATGGGGGCCAATGAATACGACCAAACCTATTTTGTGCGCTGCGACCCCGCTAATCAGGTGTATGTGTATGGCCAAACGGAATCCAACTGGCAAATTTCACCGGGGTGTGTTGGCACACCCAATTCTGGACAATTTCTTCGCAAATACGATACCGGATTAGGAGCAATACAATGGTCGACGGTATTTGGCGCTGGATCTGGGCACGTAGAGATTTCACCCACGGCCTTCCTTGTATCAGATTGTTATGAAATATATGTTTCGGGTTGGGGGGGGGAATTAAATGCGAATAGTGCGGTCTCACAGGCTTTATTCTCCTCTACAAATGGATTTGTAACTACACCCAACGCCTTTCAAAGCAACACCAACGGTTCAAATTTCTATCTGGCGGTTTTCGCGCCTGATGCGTCCCTATTAAATTATGGGACCTACATGGGAGGGCTCACCAGCAGTTCAAACCATGTGGATGGAGGAACCAGTCGTTTTGATAAAAAAGGGCGGATTTACCATGCGGTTTGTGGTGCGTGTGGCGGCAATAATTTTGGATTCACCTCAACCCCCGGAAGTTGGTCGCCCCAAAACCCAAGTCCGAATTGTAATATGGCCGTATTCAAATTCGATTTGAGCACCCTAGACGCAATATTAGCTCAACCGTCTCCGCTCATTTGTATTCCACAACCTGTGGTCTTTAATAACAACAGTGTTAATGGAAATACCTATTCGTGGGATTTTGGAGATAATTCCACCTCAACCCAGGTTCAACCGAGTCATCAATACAATGCCGCAGGCGTATATACTGTCACCTTGATTGTGTCTGATTCTGCCAATTGTTATGAACCAGATACGGCGATTATTCAAGTGAATATTGGGGATTTTCAAGGAGGGGTAACGATTCCTTCGCAAGCGGTATGCCCAGGGACACCGTTTCAACTCGATGCATTTGGAGGATCTACCTACGCTTGGACCCCGGCCAATGCCTTAAGTAACCCATCCATTCCAAATCCCCTAGCAACAATAACTTCTAATACGGTTTTCACGGTAATCATAAGTGACAGTTGCGGTTCAGATACCCTGCAAGTGCCTCTCAATGTAGTTCCACTGAACCTCAGCTTATCCAACGACACTTCGATTTGTATTGGTGGGCAAGTTCCCTTATCGGCGAGTGGCGCGGGTACCGTTACCTGGTCCCCGAATCAGTTCTTGAACAACAACAGTGGGGCAAATGTAATCGCCACTCCTGATTCTAGCATTACCTATGTTGCAACCCTCACCACGCCTGAGGGATGCTCTACCACAGACAGCGTGCGCATTAATGTCTTTTATGACCCCCCCAGTTCTAATCTGCCTGACACCTTAATTTTATGTCAAGGAGCATCAACATCCATTACCGCAGCAGGTGCAAGTACCTACTTGTGGTCCCCCAACCAATATATATCAGCTGTAAATCAAGCAACGGTGACCGTTTGGCCCACGCAAGAAATGTATTATTTCTGTGAGTTCACCAATGCCTGTGGCACAATCACAGATAGTGTATATATTGATATTCTAACGGCATCGATTAGCGCTGGAAACGATACCATTATTTGTCCGCGCGAGACGGCTTATCTTTGGGCCAATGGTGGCTTATATTATCAATGGTCTCCGGCTTATGCAATCCTGGAACAAACCGGAAATCAAGTTTGGGTAAGTCCAAACACCTCTACTAATTTTCAAGTAGTGGGAACGGACATCAACGGCTGCAAGGATACAGCCTATGTGGAAGTTGTGTTACATCCACTACCTACGATTACCATTTCTCCTGACATTCAGGCATTTTACGGTGACTTAGTAGCATTAAATGCCATTGGAAATAGCCCAGGCGCCTATGTGTGGAGTCCGCCTGAGTTTTTATCGTGTATTAATTGTCCGGATCCTATTGCAAATCCAGATATGGACTATACCTACATGGTGACCTTTACCGATTTGAACGGATGTATTGCGGATGCCATGGTATCCATTAGTTATGAAGCGGTAATCTATGTTCCAAATACCTTTATTCCGGATGGAAATGGCAGAAACGACTTCTTTGGTGTGTACGGCGGCAACATCAAAACCATGGAAATGCTCATTTTTAATCGATGGGGTGAATTAATCAAAACCTTGAATAGCCTATCTGATCAGTGGGATGGAACCTACGATGGTCAGCGTTGTCCAGATGGCGTATATACCTGGAAATTGACCTACACAGACAAGCAAGAACGTAAATACGGCCTTGAAGGACATGTAGTACTTATCCGATAAGCGCGGGAATTACTACCTTTGTAGTATGCATGTGCAGGTACACTCATTCACGTTCAATGGATTTCAGGAAAACACGGTGGTGCTCTCGGATGAGCAAGGACATGCGGTAATTATTGATCCCGGATGTTATGAAGCGCATGAGCGACAGGAACTTCTGCATTACATTGATTCATCGAATCTACGGGTTGAAGGCTTGCTAAATACGCATTGTCACATTGACCACGTACTGGGAAATCACTTTATATCAGAAACCTACCAGGTTCCGTTGGGGATTCACTCCTTGGATTTAGACACCTTAAATCGCGTAGCCGACTATGCGCATGTATATGGTTTCGAAGGATACGTGCCCTCGCCTGCCCCAAGTTACTGGCTGGAACATAAGCAAAAAATACAGTTTGGATCCATCGAACTCACCGTGCTTTTCACCCCGGGGCATGCACCCGGACATGTGGTATTCTATGTAGAAAAGGAAGGCATTGTCATTAATGGTGATGTGTTGTTTCGTGGAAGCTTTGGGAGAACTGACCTTCCCGGTGGTGATTTAGAAATCTTAAAGCGAAGCATCCATGAGGTGATGTTTCAACTGCCGAATGATACATTGGTATACTGTGGGCATGGACCAACAACCACAATTGGAGTAGAAAAAGAAACCAATTATATTCTTCAATTTTAATGGTAATCGCAATTAACTGCCGTCACTTAACACCCAAAAAACTCGAAGGATTTGGAACCTACACCTATGCGCTTGTATCTCGTTGGATTACGGAGCACAAAGAGGTAAACTTCGTACTTATTTTTGATCGCGAGCCGGCGGTTGTGCTTCCGGAATTACCCCATGTTAAAAAAGTAGTTGTTGGTCCACCGACAAGACACCCTCTTTTATATTGGATTTGGTTTGAATGGTCTATTCCGCGGATATTAAAACAATACCAGGCTACCCTCTTCTTTTCACCGGACGGGTATAATTCCTTGCGCAGTAACATCCCAAGCGTAATCACCGTGCATGATTTAAACTTTGAGCACAACCCAGCAGACTTACCTAAGGTTATCAGCTGGTATCTTCGAAAATTCGTTCCAAAATTTGTAGAAAAAGCAACTCGAGTGCTCACGGTATCAGAATATTCTAAGCTGGACATCACAAGGTGCTACACCTGCCCAAGCGAAAAAATTTCTACGGTTTACAATGGTGCACATGAAATCTATCAGCCCTTATCGGAAGAAGTAATAATCAACACTAGAAAACGCATCAGTAATAATCGCCCCTATTTTTTATTTGTTGGGTCTTTGCATCCGCGAAAAAATGTACAGCGTTTAATTACGGCCTATCAAGGCATAAATAATCCGTCGGTGGATCTGGTGATTGTTGGGAGTGCCATGTGGCGAGATCATCACATTACCGTAGACCCACGTGCTGCGGAACGGATTCATTTCCTGGGGTACTTGGCGCAAAAAGAACTTGCAGAGGTAATGGGTTCTGCGTTGGCCTTAGCCTATGTTCCGTATTTCGAAGGCTTTGGCATTCCTTTAGTTGAAGCCATGCGATGTGAGATTCCAATCTTGGCAGCAAATACTACCTGTTTACCAGAAATCGCTGGGGATGCTGCGATTTATTGCGACCCATTCAATGTTCAAGAGATTCAAAAAGGCTTAGAAGAATTGATAGAAAACCATGCGCTGAGGGTACAATTAAGTGAAAACAGTAAAAAGAGAGCCGCAGCATTCAGTTGGGATCTAGCTGCTAAGCAATCATGGGAAGTGATTTACACTACCGCAAACACTTAAAATAATCAAAGGGTTCAAGGCAAACTTGGCATTGATAATGTGCCTTGCAAGCTGTACTTCCAAATTGACTGATCATCTTGGTATTGGTTTCCTTACATTTCGGACAAGGCACCACGGGAGGCTTGCTAAACAACACGCTTTTATCTACTTCTTCTACGGGTGGCGCAATGCCATATGCTTCAAGCTTTCGTTTCCCTTCCTCGGTAATCCAATCGGTAGTCCACGCGGGCGAAAGGGAGGAATTAATGGTAAACTCACTAACTCCATTGGATTTCAACATCTTTGCGATTTCTTCTTCTATGGTAATCATAGCGGGGCACCCACTGTAGGTTGGTGTAATATCTATAACCCAACCTTTCTCCGTTGAGGCAACCGCTCGTAGAATCCCTAAATCCCGAATGGATAACACAGGAATTTCAGGGTCTTTAACCGCATCCAATAGGTTGAGAATTTCTTCCTTCGTTACCATTGCATATTGGGATAAGCCCGCTGCATATATTGAAGTTGGGCCAAAAGAAAGCCCATGTGTTCTGAATGACGCCCTTGCCTCCCTGCACCAAAAAACCCTTGATTTTCTGGTAAGTTAAGTGTTGCAAGGGTTAACACGGCGAGGACTTGTTCCATCCAACGCGGTTTCAAGTCGTGTAAATTGGGAATAACCCCAGCTTTTACCAATTCACTTTCTGTTTCATCCATGTAAAACAATTCATCGGTGTATCGCCACAAATCTAAAATTGCGAACTGTGCACGTTCCTTTGATAGCTCCGTACCATCTCCTAAGCGAATAACCCACTCTGAGGAATGCTTTAAATGATAGCGTGTTTCTTTGAGTGATTTTTCTGCGATTGCAGCTAATTGCACGTCCGTTGAAGTCAATAACTGTTCAAACAATAATTTGCGATAGGCATCAAAGAAAAATTGACGAACCAAGGTGTCTGCAAAATTGCCATTGGGCTGTTCCACCAAAATAGTGTTTACATATTGGTGCTCTAGGCGTAAAAATGCTAAGGCATCCGCATCTCTACCTTTACCTTCCAATTGTGCCGCATAGGTATAAATATTGGTTGCTTGACCAATTAAATCCAATGAAATATTCGTGAGGGCGATGTCTTCTTCGAGAATTGGACCATGACCACATAATTCAGCCAAGCGCTGTCCTAAAATCAAACTATCGTCTCCAATCCGTAATAAAAACTTATAGGTATGTTCCATAATTACATGTGTTCAATGCCATCAGGCAGGTCATAAAACGTGGGATGCCGATACACTTTAGAATCTGCGGGCTCAAAATACGCCTCAGAATCTGAAGGATCAGAAGCCGTAATCAGCGCCGATTGTACCACCCAAATGGAAATCCCTTCGGACCTTCTGGTGTACACATCACGGGCATTTTGCAGAGCCATTGCGGAGTCTGGAGCTCTCAGGCTTCCAACATGTTTATGGTTAAGTCCTTGTTTGCTACGAATAAAAACTTCCCATAGCGGCCATTCGTTCGTTGACATGGTATGAAATTTAGATTGTATTACGATTTATGTTTTTTTGCGTAGGCCATGGCAGCTTCTCGAACCCATGCACCCTCTTCTTTTGCCTTTACTCGAGCTTCAATGCGCTCCTTGTTGCATGGGCCATTTCCGTTGACCACTTGCCAAAATTCATCCCAATCAATTGCTCCAAAATCATAGTGACCTTTGGCTTCATTCCATTTCAAGTTAGGATCAGGAATCTTTAACCCAATTAATTCAGCCTGTGGAACTGTTGCATCTACAAACGACTGCCTTAATTCATCATTAGTGAATCGCTTGATTCTCCAGCGCATCGATTGTTCGGTATGCTTCGACTCGGCATCGCTTGGTCCAAACATCATTAAGGCCGGCCACCAAAAGCGATTCAGTGCATCTTGCGCCATTTCGCGCTGTGCTTCCGTTCCATTCATGAGGGTAGTCATGATTTCATATCCTTGACGTTGATGGAACGATTCTTCTTTACAAATTTTTACCATGGCTCGGGCATATGGACCGTACGACGTTCTGCACAGAGCTACTTGATTCATGATGGCTGCACCATCAACCAACCAACCAATCGCACCCATATCGGCCCACGACAGGGTTGGATAATTAAAAATCGAAGAATATTTTACTTTTCCTGAATGAAGATCATCTATGGTTTCTTCTCTACTTATTCCCAAGGTCTCTGTTGCAGAGTATAAGTATAAGCCGTGGCCTGCTTCATCTTGCACCTTAGCTAACAATACTGCCTTTCTGCGCAGCGAAGGGGCACGGGTGATCCAATTTCCCTCAGGCAACATACCTACAATCTCGCTGTGCGCATGCTGTGAAATCTGCCGAATTAGGGTTTTTCGATAGGTGTCTGGCATCCAATCATTGGGCTCAATTTTAATATCCGCATCAATTTTTGCTTGAAATTTCTCTGCTAATTTTTCTTGCGTTAATGTTTCCATGTCTTCCAATTATTACACAAATATACTCAAATCAAATCCTAAAAAAATGGGTAAAATTCTAGTGCATCAGAATCTTATTTTTCATATGAACAAGAGTTCGAATTGATTTGTTTAATTTTGGCCACACAATACGTGATATGTCTCTTAAATTTCATTCCATTACACTTTCAGCAATTCGCTCATTGACGGACGATTCGGCAGAATTTTCATTTAATATCCCCTCTGATTTACAGGGCTTATTTTCCTACAAAGCCGGACAATATCTAACGTTTAAAGCCCATATTAATGGGGAAGAAGTTCGGCGTTCATATTCCTTGTGCAGTGCCCCTCATGAAGGACAGTGGCAAGTCGGTATAAAGCGCGTTACTTCTGGCCTTTTTTCTAATTACGCCATGGATCACTTGCATGCGGGCGCAACGTTAGAAGTAATGCCCCCAGCGGGAAACTTCAAATACGAAACGAATCCTTCCGCAAATAAGCACATTGTTTTATTTGCCGCGGGAAGTGGCATCACCCCTATCTTATCCATTGCCAAAACGATTTTACATGACGAACCCCATTCTTCCGTGACATTATTCTTCGGAAATAAAGGATTTTCAAAAGTGATGTTCGCAGAAGAATTGGAACAACTAAAAAACAACTACCTCACCCGCTTTCGTCTTTTTCATGTATTTAGTCAAGAAAGCCAGGGCATTCCGATTCAAAAAGGCCGAATTGATCAAGAACGATTAGCTGACTTACACCGTGCATTTTTAACTCACGATACCATCGATGGTGTGTATGTGTGTGGTCCCGAGGAAATGATCTTGAACGTAAAATCCTTTTTTGAAGAAAAGGGAATTGCTTCAGGTCAAATTCATTTCGAATTGTTTCATTCAGGCAAGGCAAAAAGCTCCGGGACGACCGAAGACATTCGAAAGGTAAGTACTTGTGAGGTTGAACTAATTATTGACGACGACTCTATTTACTTTCAAATGGAAGCGTCGGATAAAAACTTATTAGACGCAGCGCAACGTGCCGGAGCCGATGTACCGTTCGCCTGTAAAGGAGGCGTATGTTGTACATGCAAGGCAAAGATATTAGAAGGAGAAGCCGAAATGTTAGTAAATTATGCCCTGGAGCCTGAGGAGGTGGAAATGGGGTATGTATTGACCTGTCAAGCTATACCCACCAGCAATAAAATAACCATCTCATTTGACGAATAACATGGGAATCTTTTCATTTTTAACCGGGAGTAAAACACTGCAGTGGGCCTCCCTCAACGTAACGAAAAAAGAACAACTCTCCGAAGACTTCGTGGTCTTAACCCTAGAGAAAAACAGCAAAGATTCCTTTGAAACGAATTTTACACCCGGACAATACGTTACCCTAGAAATTGAGCAAAAAGGAGTTCAAATTAGGAGGTCGTACTCCATCTGTGGAAAATCCGAAAATGGCTTCAAAATTGGTGTAAAGCGAATCGAAGGGGGGCAAATGTCTCCGTATCTGCATGATCATTTATCGCTTGGAGCAACTATACGCGTTCACATACCTGAAGGTAATTTTATTTTAAACGGGGAGCAGCATATTTGTGCCTTCGTTGCCGGAAGTGGAATAACACCGGTTGCCTCTATGATCGAAGCGCATCATCCAGGGAAAAGTTTCAGGGTGTTTTTTGGGGTGAAACGAGCGAGCGATGTAGTGTTTAAGTCGCTTCTTGACGCCATTAAATCCACCGTGTATCTCAGTCAAGAACACCAAGAAGGGTACAAACATGGACGCTTAACCTACGATGCTTTAATGGAGGAATTGAAAGCAGATTTATCACTCCTTCAAGCCGATGTTTATTTGTTGTGTGGCCCCATTGAATTCATGCAAGAAATAGAGCGGGGCTTATTATTTTTTGGAGTGCCTGAAACAAAGATTAAACGAGAGTATTTTACCCCCCCGAAAAAGGAACTTACCAAGGACAACACAAATAAAATCAATGGGCCGGTAGCCATTACCGCTATCTTGGATGGTCAAACCCACGAATTCACCTTTCAAGCAGGTAAGAAAACTTTATTGGAAGGACTTGAAGAACAACGCTTAGATCCACCCTATTCTTGTCGCGGAGGGGTGTGCAGTTCTTGCCGAGCAAAAGTTACTTCCGGAAAGGTAAGCATGCGCCAGAATTATACCTTAACAGATAAAGAAGTCGCCGCTGGGTATATCCTAACCTGCCAATCCGATCCGTGTTCAGAAACTGTAAGCATAAGCTTTGATGAATAAGTACATTGTTGTTTGCGGGACGTCAAGAGGTATTGGAAAAGCAATACTCTCTCATTTATCCATAAACCCGGAACTTCACATCCTTGCTCTCAGTAGAGACATCACCGCTTTGGCAGAAATGTATGCGGATAACCAACGTGTTACGCTGATTCCATTCGACTTAACGCTGCCGGTGGAGCCTCAGCTTAATGAGCAATTTAAAGAAATTAAAGCCATTCATGGATTGATCAACAACGCCGGGTATCTGGAACAAGGCACAGCAGAAACCCTCTCCATAGAAGCTTACCACCGATGTATGCAAACTAATTTTTTCGGACCGGTTGCTTTAATTCAATGGCTATTTCCAAGACTGGTAGCGGGTAAAGCGCATGTAGTGAATATTAGTACCATGGGTGCTTATCAAGGGAGCGTAAAATTTCCAGGGCTTTCAGCCTATGCAGCGTCGAAGGCAGCAATAACAAATTTCACGGAAGTCTTTGCAGAGGAACAAAAAGACAGCGGAATTCGAATGAATTGCCTGTGCTTAGGCGCAGTGAATACCGAGATGCTTCGAGAAGCATTCCCCGGCTATGTAGCTTCGACCAGTGCTGAAGAAATGGGTTCGTATATTGCTGAATTCACGTTGCGAAGCGGACAGGTTTTTAATGGGAAAATCCTTCCGGTATCGTCGAGCACCCCCTGAGCGAAAAGCACTTTGTTTTCATTGGCATTTTTGATACATTTACAAGGTGAAGCGAATTGTTATACTTAGTGCGTTAGTGGTAAATTTCATGGTTTATGGACAAGACATCCATTGGTCACAATTCAACGACAATCCCATCTTTCAAAATCCAGCAAATACGGGAGAATTTAATGGGGATACACGATTCATAGGAAATTTCCGAGATCAGTGGCGCAGTGTTTCTGTTCCATTTCAAACATTCAATGTGTGTGTTGATCGAAAAGCAAAGCATTTCAATTACGGGCTATTCATGTTTCATGATCAAGCGGGAGATGGCACGCTTAAAACCATTGAAGCGATGGTTACCTTGTCAAAAACATTTAAAATCACCCCAGACTCCCTTCATATTATCACAGGAGGCATCAACCTAGGCATCAATCACAGGCAAGTAAATACAGACGCGTTCTACTTTGACTCCCAATACAACGGGTACATCTTTAATCCCTTATTGCCCACCAATGAAACGTTTCAAACAGATCGTAAAACCAATGCCAATCTTGGGGTAGGTGCACAATACGGACTGAATATCTCTTCTCGCCATTACCTAAAAGTAGGATTAAGCGCATTTAATTTAAATCAACCGAACCAAGGATTTTATCAGGATGTCATTAAGCGAGACCTACGATGGGTCTGGCAAGTTAAATATAGCCAGGCAATCAATGCACGCTGGGATATCTTGCCTTCGTTACAATATTCCAAACAAGGAACATACGATGAATTAATGTTGGGCAGTTCTGTACGGTACTATTTACCAGGAAGCAATCGAAATTACATTCACAAGGCATTATTGGCGGGCGTTTGGTCGCGTGCTAGAGATGCACAGATTTTATCGGTTGGCTGTGAATACAAGGACTGGTTTGTTGGTTTAAGTTATGACATTAATACCTCAAAGTTAGTGCCCGCAAGCAAAGCACGTGGAGGCTTTGAAATTGCCGTTCGTTATATCATGTATCGTTTTAAACCGAAGCGAATTGACCATCGCGTATGCCCAGACTTTATCTAACCCTTGTTGTAACGATGTTGGTCTTCTGCGTGGGAGGCCAAGTAAAACTAAAGGATTTAATCTCTTTCGGTGATGAACAATTTCAAAAAGGGGATTATTATTACGCCACTAAACTTTACGAACAAGCCATCGCAATGGATTCTTTAACGGTTGATTTACATTGGAAGCAAGCAGAAACACAGCGAGCATATAAAAACTACGCTGAAGCGGCAAAATGGTATGCAAAAGTGTATGCAGAGGACCCTGAACAGGTCTATCCCAATGCGCTTATATACTACGCCCTTATGGTTAAACAAACCGGGGATTACACTCAAGCATTGGGCCTGTTTAAAAAAGCATATAAAGCCGCGGCAACATTTCCTGATGAATTTGCTTACATTAAAGCAAAGCAGGAAATAAAATCAACGGAATTCGCCATTAAATCCATCGTGCGCTCTCCAGAGCCAATCCTTCCAATGCCAGACAGCATTAATTCCTTTGATGCGGAATTTGGACATTTATTCAAGAATGGGGTATTTTACTTTTCCTCCTTAAAGGCCGATTCAATCAACACCAATGAAGAGGTGTATACGAAGTACTACAGAACCAGAACGTACACCGCTGACTTTGATTCATCCAAAAAAACGTATTCATCTCCAAAACAATGGGAACAATTATCAATACCAGAACGCAGCACTGGAAATGGGAGTTTTGATGACCAGGGATGGTATTACTACAGTATTTGTAATGATAAGGGGTATAACTATCAATGCAAAATCGCTCGATTTAAGCAGGAACATGGGAATACTCGCATAGATACATTACCCGGGATTATTAATATGGAAGGGGCGAATACCACAAATCCGTGTTGGGTTAGGCTGAAGAATGGGAAAAGCTATCTGTTCTTTTCGTCAGACCGCGAAGGAGGTAAGGGTGGGATGGATATATGGATGGCTGGAATCAAGGCAAACGGAACCTTTGATACCCCAAAGAATCTTGCCGCTATAAACAGCATTGAACATGACATCACCCCGTGGATGGATGTGGATTCAAACCGTTTGTACTTCTCATCACCCTGGCATTATGGCTATGGTGGATATGATGTATTCGAGTCTAATCTTCAAGATAAAATGCAATTCACGAAACCAAAAAATGTGGGCAGGCCTATAAATAGTCCGGCAAATGATTTGTACTTTTTTAGGCAAGCAGACAGTATTTTCGTGTCCTCGAACCGCTTAGGGAGTAAATCAAAGAAAAATCCAACCTGTTGCAGTGATATATATTACGGGAGAATTGAGCGTCCAAGCATTATCCCTCCTCCCCCCGACAGCATTCCATCAGACAGCAATCGCATTGAATTTCCGGTGGCGTTATACTTTAGAAATGATTACCCAAATCCGAAATCCTACGCTAAAAAAAGCAATGTACCCTATGACATCCTATATATGGATTATGTAACTGCGAGAAAAGGATATTTAGACAGTGTAAGTGATAAAAATGGCTTAGCTGAATTTTTCACCAACAAAGTTGATCGAGGTTACAGCGTATTACTCATGTTATATGATTCTGTCCGGAATGAACTAGCACGAGGAAATTCGGTACAGCTTTTTGCCCGAGGATATGCGAGTCCTTTGAATGTTACGCAGTACAACGTGAACTTAACCCAACGGAGGATATCATCGGTACAGCGGTTCTTTTTAGAGTATCAACAGGGTGCACTTAAAGACCTGCTTTCAAAAAACAAAGCAATTTCATTAGACATTGTAGAAGTTCCCTTAGGAGAATTTGCAGCCAATCAAAACACCTCCGATAATCTGCAAGATAAAGCAGCCTCCGTATACTCGGTTGCCGCGAGTATTGAGCGAAAGGTGGAAATCCTGTATATGACCCGAATTCAACATCAAAATTTACAACAGATTACGGCAGAACCGCTGGTGCAGCAAGATGAACTAAAAGAGGGCAGCAGCATTACAAAACGGATTTCTCTGAGGCACGACGCCAGTGAATTAACCTTAAGTGAAGTGAAATTTAGTCAAGAAGGCTTAACTTATGAAATGAAATCTATGGCGGAAAATGAATCTGAAATCGTCTTTACCTTCACCCCTATATTTACCGGAAAACACGCAAGCTGCTACGCGGATTTATATTTTGAAGACATCAAAGAACCATTGCGTGTGTATTTTACCTTTTTGAAAAAATAACTTTCCCCAGAGAATCTACTACCTTTGTCTGCATGAGCATGGATAAAAAACAACTGAAACCTAGGCTTTATTTTATTGATTTCGCCCGATCGATTGCTATCATAATGATGTTGGAGGGCCATTTTACAGGGGCAGCCTTAGCCAATTCGTATAGAGACAGCTCCAACTGGATCTTTTCCTTTTGGCATAATTTACACGGATTAACGTCTCCATTATTTTTTACCACGAGCGGATTGATATTTGTCTATTTACTAACTGGAACCTCACCCGAGATTGCCTATCTCAAAAATGATCGCGTTCGAAAAGGATTCAAGCGGGTTGCTGAGTTATTATTTTGGGGATACCTTATTCAATTGTCATTTTTTACCCTCGGGAAAGACATTTACTATGGATCGGAATGGCATTTAGATTGGTTCTATGCCTTTCATGTCCTTCAATCTATTGGCGTTGGGATTTTTCTTTTGTTGGTATTATTCGGGTTGAAAAAATTGATCAAGGTTGGAGCAATGCACTGGTATTACTTAGTCAGTGCACTTTCGATCTTAGTTGCTTATGCCTTCCTCAAAGATTATATTAAACACGATGAAATTCAAATCTCTCACGGAAATGCTCCCAGTTATTGGCCGCAGGGTTTCCCTAAGGTGATTCAAAACATGTTTTATGGTCCCTTCTCGGATTTTGGTATGCTGCGATATTCCAGTTATGTATTGCTCGGAGGGGTTATTGGAAGCCTTGTTCGGACCTATGAAAAACACTCTAAACAGGCGTGGTTCGGATTAAGCTTCGTTACGTTGGGGCTATGTTTAAATCTATTTATTCAACCTGTCTTGCATGGATTAGACGGACTCATTGAATCCACTGGAATGATCGGGCATAGTGTCCTGGAATTAGATGCGACTCATTTTGTTCGCTTTGGTCAAGTCCTTATATTACTTGGTACGTTGATGTTTTTAGACGGTCGCGTAAACATTAATTTTCCGCGCTTTCTTAAAATGGGCCAAAACACCTTTCCAATCTATATTATTCACGTAATTATACTTTATGGGGGTATTTTCGGTTTCGGACTTGTTCCTTATGCATTTAACCGAGATTTAGATCCGTATTCTAGTGCCGGGATTTCAGCCTTAGCGGTCTTGTTTTTCTTCCTTATGACTCAATATATTGAGCCGTTGGAAGCTTTTTATCACCGAATTTTAGTGGCTCTAAAGATCCGAAAACCCCGTCCTACTTCTTGATTTTCGGGCTGGCTTTAAATGTGATTTTTTGAGCAAACCATCGGGTACCGCATGGGGATTCCACCTTTAGGCGAACTATATAAGAACCAGGAGCAGCGTAGTAATATTCCAGTGCACTTCCCTTAAATATTTTGTCTTTTGCGAGAACCCATGTGATTTTTGAGTCCTCCCCATAATGAGCTTCTGCCTTTAATTTATATCTGCCCTTTCCATCGGTTTGGGTTACTATGTTAAAATAGTCCGAAGTAAAGCCATTGGCATTTAACGCAGGTAACACGGTTTGTTCACAATGCGTTTGAATTAGCTTCGCATCGGCATAGCTAATGGTTTTTGTGGAAGCTCCCACCGGAGATTCGTGAAAAATGCACGTATAGAAAGTGCATGCAGCTAAGTAAGAACCTAATTTACTCGGATGATATAAATCGGTATCATATAAATTTACGTCGGGGTATTTCTGACGAAAAGACAACCACGTGCGCCCTACGGGCACAACCGGGTGTTTGAAAATCGAATTCATTAATGCATACCCTTTAATTATGGTATCACTCATTTGTTCATACGACAGCATCACCGAATCCATATCGCTTCCATCGCGGTACCCCCATGTTTCATAGAAAAGAATTTTAGCACACGGATTATATGTTCGAATGGTGTCTAATATTTGGCGTGCATAGGGTAAGGTGACAGAATCGATATACGCTTGTTTTTGAACAAATTCCTTCGACCATCCTTGAACGACCACAACGTCCCAATTTCCTTTTTTAATGGATTGAAATAACTCCGGTCTTGACGTTTGATCCCGTAAAGAGGCGCCGCCCTTCCATGACTTTTCTACGTGAACAATCTTTTGCTTTGCTCTACTAATTTTTTGAAAAATGCCAGGCATGTCATTATTGCCTGTAAAGGAATTACCAATGAATAAAATATTGGTTGTATCAGACGCTCCCGCGAAAAAAGAACAACCTAGACAAAACAAAAATACCTGCTTAAATTTCATCACTATACACTTAATGAAAAGGTGGCCATCAAGCCTTTTGCCAAAGTCTCATCCAACGCACACTTATCTCGCGAAAAATTCATGTCTCCAATGGTATTCATAGGAATTAAATGAACGTGTACATGTGGGACTTCCAATCCGATTACGGATACACCGATTCGTTTGCATGGCACCAGTTCCTTTAAACGCGCTGCTACGTGCTTGGTAAAACTCATTAATGCATGATACTCCTCATCCGACAAATCAAACAAATAATCCACTTCTTTTTTAGGAAAAACCAGCACATGTCCTTGCACCAATGGATTAATGTCTAGAATCGCCATGTGCATCTCGTCTTGCAGAAGGATATACGCCGGAAGTTCGCCACTCACAATCCGTGAAAAAACACTGGGCATTATCGAGAAAGTGAAATAATTTCAAACTGCATTAATCCACCCGGTGTTTGTATGTCCACGACATCTCCTACTTTTTTACCGAGAAGTCCTTTGCCAATTGGGGAATCCACTGAAATTTTTCGCACTTTAATGTCTGCCTCGCTCTCGGCCACCAAGGTATACTCAATTTCCATTTGGTTGGCTTTATTTCGAATTTTTACCGTCGACAAAATAAAGGCTTTCGTTTTATCAATATTCGTATCATCAATCAATCGCGCATTGGAGATCACTGCCTCTAATTTGGAGATGCGCATTTCAAGAATCCCCTGTGCTTCTTTCGCGGCGTCATATTCTGCGTTCTCAGATAAATCGCCTTTGTCGCGAGCTTCTGCAATTTGGTTAGAAATAGACGGACGCTGAACGTGCACTAAATCATGCAACTCATCCTTTAATTTTTGAAGGCCTTCTGGCGAATAATAATTAATTTGTGACATCTGTAAAGGGATTAAACGCAAACAAGAGAGCCTAAGCCCTCTTGTTCTACAAAAATACTATAATTTCTTATTTTAAACTAATCGTAACGCCAAGGGTATGAATGATTCCAAATACACCCGCAAAACGCGAGCAATACTCAACGCCTAATGCACTTTTATTCTTACCAACAAGCGCATCTACTGAGAAACCAGCTGTAGGGCCTGTAAGGGCATTCGAGCGATTCTCTGCATCGAAAATACCATTTTCATACACAAATCCTCCACGAACATTGAATGCAACTTTTTCCGTTGACATTCCATAGTCTAGGCCAATTCTATATTGATCTTTAGAAAATGAATTCGCTTGAAATGCAAGCGCTAGATTTAACTTACTCGCGTCGCTAAAAATAAAATCATAGGAGCCTCCGATTGACAATAAGGATGGCAATTCATACGTTGCAGAACGTTGCTCTAATGAAGCAATAAAACCACTAGATACATACTCCACTTGATTCGCTAACCCATCGCCTTTAAATTTCATTACCGGACCTACATTCTTCAGTGCGATACCAAATTTAATCTGATTTTGCTCACCCGTAACGTAACGAATGCCTGCATCTACAGCGATTCCATTCGATTTTAAATTAAAAATGCTCTCAGTGACCACTTTAAAATTGATTCCACCGTATATCGAGGAAGAAAACTTTTTTGCAAATCCCACATTAAAGATGTTTGCACGAGGCGAAAAATAACCGATGTTACCTTCGGGATTCGCTACGGTAGTAATCGGAACATCACCGTAATTCATAGATTGAATGCTCACCGCAATTACATTAGATTCACCAACGCGTTGGGCGAATCCAGCAGAATTCAAACTAATTCCTGCGTTACCCATCCAATTTGAGTAGTTGAACTTGATTTGCGTTTTATCCAAAAAAGCCAACCCTGCTATGTTGTTGTACTGTGCTTCTAGGCCATTGATGTTAGCAACACCCGCATCCCCGATCGCTGAACCCCGAGCCCATGGATTAACCAATAGATGGGAAGCCCCCGCAGATCCTACACGATCTTCATTGCCAGCAAAGGCAGACAACGAGCATGCTGCGGCAAAAATTAAACTATACTTACTAATCGATTTCATGCTATCTATAATTAATGATTAGATTCCTTGATAATCCGGAGTTCTCATTCCTCCAAAGAACTTCAATACCACTTCTCCGATTTCCGGAACTTCCACGTGAATGAGATAAACCCCACCAGCCACTGGAATCGCTTTGTGATTTGTTAAATCCCAATCCAATGATGTTACCGGACTGTCCTTTTTGAAGGTTCGAATTAATTTACCATTTACTGAATAAATCTTAACCGTACATTTTTCAGGAAGGTTCGTAATTTTCACCTTGGTCTCAATTCGCGTACGCTCATAATCCGAATATGCATAATATGGATTTGGAACCACATTAATCATTTTCAAGGCTTCTTCTAAGGCATCATGCGATCCAACTTCTGTGGCTATTTCATCCATTGACCACCCGTACATTGGCTTACCACCGTTTGCACCCGTTGCTGTGAAATTCTTGTACTCTTTGTTAATGCGTAAACGGATGGTAACATCTGTAGCTAGTAAAGACTGACCCGGTGTTACAATCGGATACGAAATCCAAGTCAAACTTCCGTATAAATCGCGTTTTGATTGCGTATTGTTTGCTTCTACCTCAAGGTACTTTTGATACGCAACATTGTTTGCGTTTACGTCCGATACGCCTGGAGTATAGGCTGGGAAATCAAAACTTGAGTTGTATCCATTAATTGATTTTTGATTGTAACTAAATACATAGATTGGATGCATTCCACCCATCAATGGTGTACCTACGTTACTCACAAAATTTGACGTTGGATTCCAAACCATGTCTGCGCCATTTTCACCGCCAAGGAACGAATTCTCACCAAATGCCATGTACAAGCGAGCACCAGATTCTAAGTCTACGGCATAGCCTGGGAACCAACCCATTCCAGTTCCTGTACCATCCGCATCCCCATTCTTATCTACACTTGGGCTTTTTCTTAAGGCCCCCGGTATTGCGCCACCCACATTCAATCCAGCGGTGCGTCCAAGCTCAACCACCGGACAACGTGTCCAAAGGCTCTTGTCATTCGTAATCACAATGTTTACACTTGGTAAGAACGAAATCGATGCATTTTGACGGGAAGAACCGTTAAACGTACCACAATAGGCCAATGGCATGTAATCCGCTTGATAACCTGTTAAACGGTGCGGTGCAATCGTACCTTCCAAAATACCTTCATAGCTTTGGTCAGGATCAACACCCGCTTCGTCTGGATAATTGCACGGATTTAAATAGGTCGGACCATTAGGTAAGCCCTCGAAAGCAGGGTCGTTTTCGTCACATTCTGGCGCATAATCTCCCGAACGAATCCAATTGGTTGGGAAATATGCATCGTTGTCTGGAACTCCCATTAACCAACGCTTTGAGGAATCTCCATACGTCATTGAAGACTCAATCATATCCGTTGTTCTCGCAGTAATGTTACCTGAACCTGAAGGGAAATAATAGTTTTCTTGGTGGATTTGCACCGAGATTCCCCATGCTGGTATAATTTGCTCATTATCCCCTGCAATCGTAACATCAGAACTTACAGAATCCTGAATGGTACCGCCCTTTGTATCGTAGCGATAAATCACCCAACTTGCGGTATCGGCTGCATTCCCGGGGGAAGTTGGCGTGTAGTTTCTGAAACGACACTCAAAATATCCGCCTTTCAAATTTAATGGGTCAACTACTTTAATGTTCACTGGACCTCGGCCTGCCGCATATTCTGGATCTTCCATAAACCCAGTATTCAAAATGGTAGTTAAAGACTCATCTGTAAATTCTAAGGAACGGTTTCCATTTCCGTAGCCATCAAGGCGCGTAATTTTTGGTGTAGAACCGTAACTCACTAATTGATAGGTACCGTCTGCCTCTGGCATTGGGTTGTGCGGAACTGCAGGTGTGGAACTAATGGCAGTACCATCAAAATTCAAACGAGAAGAGATATACGGCATTTTTTGACCATCTAACAACAATGGATCATTTGGATCATACTTTTTGAACTCGTTGTGCGCATACGCAACCGCTACATAATAATATGTTTTGTGATTTACTAAACGTCGAGCCCCTTGAGCAAAGGCATCTTCAGTTACCTGGAATGAGTGACGGATTCCTTTGTTTTCACCATCCACTTTTTCTACAGGAACTGAGAATCCTAATGCTTCGTCAAATTCAAAATTGATGAGGCGAGAAATACTGTTTTTAATGTCACATTGTGCAACCAAACGAGCCTTTGTTGGATCAGCGATGTCTGAAATGGAAACATCTTGATTCTTTAATTGGAAGATTTGATACCCTTCAAAACGGTATTTTCTATCTACGGTTGGATCGGGAATATTGATTTCATCTACCTCTTCATACCCTTCTTGATAGTTATTTGAAGAAATAGGGTTCTCAATCATTAAGATTAATTCTTTATCTAGCTCCTGGATTGTTAATTTCGGTGCATCTGGCGGAGATAAGATTTTGAAACAAGCATCAAATAAAGCCTGTGCTTTAGTATCCGCACGTTTCATAGCGTCAACAGATGCCATTAAGGTACCTTCGGTACTACGTCCATAAACAATACCCACTGTAATGTTATTCACAGCACCTGGTTTTAAGGTGAACGGACCAGCAGACTGTACAAAACGACGGTCACCCGCAGGGTTGTTGTTTGTTGACTCATCCCATCCATTTGGATATTGACCAGACATATCTGTACCAGCAGTAGACCAACTCAATGGATCTGAAGTTCCAGGGAACATGTAATCAGAAAGTACTCCTGGAGTACTGCCTAAGCCTCCGTAATACATCTCAGAACCATTAGCCCATTGGCCTTCCATGAAATTATAAAATTCTGCTGCAGGACCTGGATCATTGTACGGATATGCCGATGTTGAGGTATAGTAGGTAAATCTTCGCATACCAAAACGCTCATTATCAATAATGCCATCGGAATAACCAATACCAATTCCTTTGTAAACGATCCCATTATTTGCTAAGGCATCAACTACGGTAGGAACTACTAAGGATTGCGTTGCATTATCAAAATATGGCCCTGGGTTATCGATCCCATCTGCATCTTGATACGGTCCTTCGAAGAAATCACATCCGATTGCTGGAGGATTGTCCCCATACCCTAATTTACCACCGTCGTTTTCATCATTCAGATCGCCATTATACATGTACCCTAATCCGCGAGAAACATCACACCCTGCGTAGTCATCCGCATAATTTCCAACATCCGCATCCAAGTATTGGGCAAAATATGTATCGTAAAGGGTTTGCGTACCGCGGTTTATTAACTCATAGTTGTAGAAGGTCATTTTATTCACCTCATCGTTTGTAGCGAAAGAGAACGCTTGCGCACGAATTTCCATTCCAATTGGATCGCCATTCGTCTCGGTGTGAATGTTCCCTTTATCATTAAATACCCACCAATGGGTTTCATCACCAAACAAAGAAATTCGTCGGTCAAACCCACACTGAATGTCATCACGCCCTAAAATATCATCGTACCAAGGGTGGTCACCGTTGTCAGGATTATAATTTCCATCTTGATCTCTATCGTAATAAGGCGCCAAGAAATAATCTTGTCCTTTAGAAACATCCCCATGCGCTGGCCAGTTGTAGATTCTGTTTAACTCTTCATTCGAAGGCGATTGTACATCATCACATTCTGTAGTAATTCCCGCTTGGCATTCCCACCAAATATTAAAACGAATTACTTCTGCTTTACGGATCGTGTAGAATTGGTCATATGCAATACACTGATCTGGATCGATGTTCGCCTCGCCAAAATCACGAATTGCTCCGTCCCCAACTGGGAATAAGGGATTATAATTTCCGGTACCTGGAGTTACTGATAACGGGCCAGGCCAAAAGTCGTTCCCTTGACGGTAGCGCAACGCGGCAAGTTTAAGCTGACCGTTAACGTCTGTTCCGCCCATCCAGAGTGCACCGGCAAAAATCGCAAAGCGATTACTTCCCTTTGGTACCTCGTAGGCTGCGACACCGTTTTGACGGTTTTGAAACATGGACCCTCCTTGCTCGATTAGGGCGCGTACATCATTAAATTCCATGATGTATTTTGCCGTAGCCGGACTACAGTTTGCTTTTGGTTTTCCAGTTGGCTTTTTACTTTTATCGTTTGGTCCGTAATATGCCAAGGCATTTGAACCAATGAAGACAATTGCGATAAATGTGGCAAATAATTGCTTTTTCATAACCTTTATGCTATTTATTTTAGAAATCATATTTTACTCCAAGACGAATGGTACGAGGTACACTAATGTTAAACGGATTATTCACCTTCATGGAGTAGTAATCGCGGAACGCTTGCTCATCCGTTTGATTTTGAATGGACGTTTGACTCGCTGCTGCTGCTAAATACCCATCGTCATCGGCATTACCGGTAGCGCGGTAAATGGATAATATATTGAATTGGTTAAACAAGTTCGTTGCACGGATATAGATGTTCAAATTGGAAACTTTTTCTTTGTCCTTGCTTTTCGCATCTTTTGACTTGTGCGTAATGGTTATGTTTCGATCCAACTGCATGTCTAATCGATACGTCCAAGGCATACGAGAGCCGTTCACTGTACCGCTGATCCCCGCATTCAAGTTGCCAATTCCTTCATCTGTGATGAACGTTTGCGCTGAATATGGATACCCTGAATTGATGTTTGTAAAGATGTTTAATCCCGTATTCTCTAAGACATTAAATCCACCAATTTTTGGTCCGTTGTAATCCTTCCCTTCACCGTAACGATAGTCGAACGTAATGGCGAACGCATGACGTTGGTCGAAGCTATATGGGAAGATATTTCTTAGGTTAGGAATCCCTGCATTGATGAACGCCGCCATAGAAGTTGCATCAGACCCTGTACCATCAGCGAACTGTAAGGTATAGTTTGCAGTCATCCGAATGTTCCCTGTTTGACGTAAGTCGTATGCAATGGTCATCCCCTTAACGGTACCAAAGTCGCGATTACCGAATGTTTTGTAGGAAGCAGGGTAAGCCATGAACACGTTAATTAACTGTACATTATTTCGCTGTTCACGATAGAAGGCGGAGATTTTCAAGGAGGAGGTTGCAGACAATACTTGTTGGAATCCTAATTCGTAATCTACCGTAGTTTCTGGTTTGAGGTTTGCATTGTTAATTACGGCGCTTCGTGTTTGGATGAACTGATATTCGTATGGATCAAAACGGAAACCTGAGGTCGGTCGTTTTGTTAAGATGTCATAATGCGCAAAAAACGAAGCTTTCTCAGAAATCGGAAACGAGAAGGCGATTCGAGGCATCACGTTAATTTGAGCTTTATAATCTTCAAATGCAGAGGCATCTGGTGCGGTTTGCCCTGGATTCAATACCCAAGGAGCAATACCACCGGCACCTTGAATGGTTTTCGGATCTTCTACGGTAGTCCCTACTGCATTGTACCACTGATCACCTGTTCTAAATCCGTTAATGCCTGTTGGGTTAGAAATGTCGTTCACATAAACAATATAATCGTCGCCCATACTTTCAGGGATATCTACCCAGTTGTATTGACCTGGGTCATTTGCCTTTAGTTCTTTCGCTTCCTTCACAGTTCGCGCGTTAAAGAACAAATATTGATCTTTCAACACAGGTTGATTCGCATCAAATACATCAACACGTACACCCACGTTAAACACGATGTCTTTGAATGCAAATTTATCCATTACATAACCAGCCATGTAAGTAGGTTGGAATGCGCCAATAAATCGCTTGTAATTGCCGTTTTCATCGAACTCGTTAAAATACTTGTTAATATCTGTAGTTCCTTTTACTTTCTTTCCAGTATGATCAAATCCGTAATATGAAACGAATGAGTTTCCACCATTCATTAACTCATCGGGTGAGAACATATCAAACTGAAACATCCCCGGATCGTACATGTCAATGTCAACATAATCATCTCCTGCAATATTCAACCCAAGTGCTTTTCTTACGCTGTAATCAAAGAAAGACTGATTATCGTTGTTTAATTGGCCCCCATAAACCCCTGTTCCGGATTGGCTGGCATATCCCGCATTTAAACGGTCATAGGTAATGGCCTTAAACGAACCAGAGTCAGTAATTACTCCCGAAGCGTAATCAAGCTCTTCAATGTGGAAGTTCATCAACTGACGAGCGATGGACCAAATTGCCACCGGGCCTTGGTCACCATTAGACCATCCGCGGTCGATGCGTTGTTCATATTCGAACCCTAGTGATACACTGTGGTTACCGATCACTAAGGATCCCGCTCCCGTTACTCGAAACTGGTCGTTTTCAAACTTACCAAACCCGTTTGAAGGAGAACCGATGTTGGACCAAATGCCGTAAACGCTTTGAGGTGCATCTCCATTTCTCAAGGCATTTCCTTGCTGGATTTGGAATAAGTTTTCATAATGACCAAGAGGCTCTCCTTGGTAAATGTTATAGTATTGAGTTGTGATCGCAGCCAATGCAGCATTGGTTTCCGAAGGAGAAAATGCAACCTCTAAATCCTTGAATCCGTTGTGTTCCCAACGTTGTAAGTTATCATTAAACTGATAGGATGGTGTACGTCGGGTAGTAAATTTCCCCACGTGACCATAATTAAAGATATTGTATTGATGCCTTGGGTCATAAGAATCCCGTAGCGTTTTGCTGTAATCAACCATTAAGGTGTAGTTCGCAGACTTAATTTTGCTGTTTTTGTTATCACTCGTGAAACGTTGTGAAATTTTTCCGTACACACGGTAATCCAAGCCTTTAGATTCTCCGAAATTGGTGAAATTCAGAAGGGATGCTGCGTAGGAGTAATTAGACGCTCTAAAGTAATTTAAGGATCCTCCGAACTGTACGTTTACTGAAGGACCTGTATTTACGTCAATTTTACCTTGACCGGAAATCGTTGTATTTCTGGCGTTCATTCTCCAAGGAACTTTCTCGAAATCCGATTCTTTGGTTGGGTTACCATCAGCGTCTAAGGGGTTTTGTAAAAACAAGGCATTATGGAAGGTTCCGAATCCCGTAGAAGTTGGGCGCAAAGGATTTGCAAGAAGCTCATCCCTGGTTTCTTGCTTTACACGCCATCCACCGCCAGCTAGAGGTCGATTGTCTAGCTCATCCGTTAAATTACCAGAAACAAGGAATCCTAAAAGGGGACGAGTTTTATTGCCTGCAGAATCTTTTTGCATCCAAAGTGGTCCGGATAACATTCCCTCGACAAGGTTGTATCCAAATTTATCCAATCCAATCACTTTTCCGTCGTACCCGTTTGGATCTGCTCCTTTAAAGTATGCCCCAGAAGTTACTGCTTCAATGCTACCAAAGTAAATGGCTGAAGGGCCTCTGGTGGTTACGGAAATGATTCCTCCAGTAACATCCCCATAATTCGCAGGAACCCCACCCGTTATAACCGATACTTCTTCGAGTGCGGCTTTCGGTAGGTTAGCAGAACCACGGACCTTAATTCCATCAATAAAGAAATAGGTGGCGTCTGAACGTGAACCTCTCACCGAAATCGCACCGCTTCCTTCGTTTGTATTTACCCCTCCAACAGATTGGGCCACACCTGCTGCAGAACGCACGGGCATTCTGGCAATGTCTTCCCTCCCGAGCACGGCACCTGATGCCCCACCGTCTTTATCAATAAGGGGAACTTTGTATCGAGTTACCTTCACCTCATCTTTTTGTAGCTCATTTTCGGGCTTACCTAAGGTTATTTTTTCCAAAAAGGTAATCTTGTCTGAAGAGATAACCACGCCTTGTTCGAGGGCGTCTTGATAGCCTTCGATCTTGTTGGTTACCTTCACATCGTAGGATCCCGGAAGAATGGCATTAATTTGAAATTCTCCTTTTTCATCCGTAATGGCATTCCCCTTCATCGAAGTTCCTGACATTAAATAAACCTTGGCACTGGGTATAACTTCCCCAGATTTTTGGTCTTTAACTATCCCCTTTAGGGTTCCCAATCCAGACTGAGCAAACATGTAAGCGCTTGAAAACAAAACGCTTAACACTAATAACTGTAATTTTTTCAGCATATTCTTTCGTAAATTGTTGCTAAGAACACATTAAATTTAAGTTGCTAAATATAGAAATATAAACTTGTATAGCCAAAATGTTAAAAAAATAAAAAGAAAAAAATGCCGAATTTTACAATCGAAGTACCGATAAGCGTTAACGAATAACAGATGTATGGTTGGAAAAACAGGGATTACTAATTTTGTCCATTGGGAACTGGGAGAGATTCAAGTGCTGAATGCCGATTACGTACCACTTAGCCCTGAAGAAAACGCGCAACTCTTGCGCTTGGGTTCTGATCAACGCAAAAAAGAGTTCAAGGCCATTCGAGTATTAAAGCAAAGAGTATTTGGTGCGGAAGAAATCATTTACGGGTTGCATGGTAAACCAGAAATACCCCAAGCAGGGGTCAGTATCGGAATAAGTCATTCATCGCAATGGGCCCTATTTGCACATGCGGCGGTTGCCTTTGGTTGCGATGTTGAAGAGCCAAATGAACGGATCAATCGGGTAGCAGAACGCTTTTGCAGTGCTGAAGAGCTTGAATTATTCCCAGGGGAAGTAGGCATTATTCAACTTACACAACTGTGGAGTTGTAAGGAAGCCATCTATAAACTCGTGAATGAGCCAGGGATTCATTGGAAAGACCAAATGCGATGCACTGCTATTTCAGGATCGAAGTTTCTGTTTACGGTAGAAACCCCCATGAAACATCCCATGATTCAGTGCGAAACCATACATGTTCACAACGCCATTATTTCCATCGCAACCTATGCATAAACAGAGCACCTTATTGAATAAATTGGCAAACACGCGCAAGGGAATCGCTATTCTGATTGACCCTGAAAAGGCCAGTGATCAGCAGCAATTCGACCAACAGTTAGCCGCAATAAAGCTAATCGCCCCTGCATTTATCTTTATAGGTGGCAGTACCGTTTCAGCGACCGAAATGAACTCGGTTGTTGAACGCCTAAAGGCAAGTACAGGCATTCCACTCATCATATTCCCAGGGGGTATTTCACAAATAAACACGGAAGCAGATGGGATTCTTTTTCTTTCGCTCATATCCGGAAGAAACCCAAGGTATCTGATTGGTGCGCACGTGGAAGCCGCTTCCCAGCTTTTTGATGCTCCGGTTGAGGTGATTAGTACGGGGTATATTCTAGTAGAGGGAGGAATCACCTCCGCAGTAGCTAGGGTATCGGAAACTGATCCAATCCCACAAGATGAAGTAAGTCTGATAGCATCCACAGCAAAAGCGGGAATATTGTTAGGCATGCATTGCCTGTATGTAGATGCTGGAAGTGGCGCCAGTACGCCCGTATCCACAGCGATTATTAACGCACTTAGTGGGCTTGGATGTCCATTAATCATTGGCGGTGGGCTCCGAACCATTGCTTCCATTAAAAAAGCACATGAGGCCGGCGCAACCTTAGTGGTTATTGGGAATAAATTAGAGGAAGACCCTTCGTTTATGAAGGAACTGGCCCAATACAATATAAAAAACAATGGATGACAGTTGCCGGACTGGAAGTAAAACCTAATGAATAATTGCCTTTAAACTAAGGTCTAGGCTTTTTACATGATGCGTAAGTGCGCCAACAGAAATATAATGCACCCCTGCTTCGGCAAATTCCACAATGTTATCTTCTGTAATCCCTCCGGAAGCTTCAATTTCGAAATGCGGGGGAATCATGGAAAGGCACGCGCGAATCTGTTTTGGAGAAAAATTATCTAATAAAATGCGGTCCACTCCTTGGGTTTGAATCACTTCTCGGAGTTCGGTTTCATTTCGCACCTCCACCTCTACGGGGATGGTTAAATGCCGTGCGATTTTGTATGCGTTTACTGCATGTACCGCTTTTTCAATTCCTCCAGAAAAATCAATGTGATTATCCTTGAGCATGATCATATCGTACAACCCAAAGCGATGGTTAGATCCTCCGCCAATCCGAACCGCTTCTTTTTCCAATAATCTGAATCCCGGTGTTGTTTTCCGTGTATCGAGCAACTTCGCAGAAGTATGTGCAATTTTTTGACTTAAGGCTTGTGTTTTCGTTGCAATCCCAGACATGCGTTGCATGCAATTCAGAATTAACCGTTCCGTCGTTAAGATATTTCGCGCATTCCCCTCTACAATAAAGGCAAGATCTCCCGGTGAGACGGAATCACCGTCCTTTTTAAACCACTGAACATTCGCCTGGGTATCCGTAAGCTCGTATATCTGTTTAGCCACCTCAAGGCCTGCTATCACTCCGGACTCTTTAATTAATAATCTCGCGGTACTTCTAGCCTCAAGCGGGATAGACGCGATGGTAGAATGGTCTCCTTCGCCAATGTCTTCTGCGAGCCAAGCGTTAATTAAGTCCTGTAACATAGTAACAAAGGTAGAAAAGTAATTGGAGGTTCATGTTGAAAAGTTATCTTTGTTTGGTGAATCCGTCGCTTGCTTCTTCCAAACATATACTGCGCTTTCTTGGGGTGATATTTTTACTATGGAGCAGCGCAATCTTCGCTCAAGAAAAGGAACTTATTCGCTATTGTCAAGAAAACCGTTTTAATCCCGTTGGATTCAGCGAATCCTTGAGCAAAGCTAGGCCATCCACAGGATCTATGCGTGTATTGACCGCCTATGAAAAATCATTAAACGGAAATTACTTAGGATTTACCCAAGATGTGCTTGCCCTAAAAAAAGTGAAGGTCAGCACTCTGAAAAACCCCTTCATACTGCACCTTTATCGGTTACAGCAATGTGAATTACAATTACATCTCGGTGAATTCACTGCCTCAAAAGAAGGGTTGCGTCGCGTGGTAGAAAGCGCCCGAAGGCAGCGTCAAAATCAGTGGGTATCACAAGCCTATCGATTGCTTTCCAATGTTTATTTGCATGAAAATAAAAAAGATTCTGCCGATGCATCGAACTACAAAGCAATCGAATTTGCCAAGCGATCCAATACCAAGCTCGAATTGGCGCTTTGTTTGCATCAATCGGCCATCACCCATGCCCAATTTTCAAACATCCAAGAAGCCGTTACCCAGGCATTGTTGGCACTTCAAGTGGTAGAAAAGCTCAACAACAATTATTATGAATGCATCTTTAACCGATTTATCGCAGAATTATCCTTAGATGCAGGGAATTTAAGAGAAGCTGAAAATTATCTTCGAAAATGCCAATTGAAAAGTGGTAGAATATCGAGTACCCGATTGAAATTAGAAAACGACATTTTACGGGCACGAATCGAAATTAGAAAAGGCTTCCCGAAGGAAGTATTGGTGTTTTTTCCAACCAGTGTAAAGGGCTTGGAGCGATTAAAAGATTACACCTCGCTTGGAGAGGCCTGGATGGTTTTAGGAGAAACCTATAATGCGGCGGGACAAACCCAACAATCCTTAGACGCGTTCAACACATCGCTCACATATTTCGATCAATCGGGTGAACCTGAAAAAATGGCCAGCGTGTATCACCAAGTTGGATTGGTGTATTTATCAAAGCGTGATTTGGCAAATGCAGAAAAGAACATCTTAAAATCCATCTTGATACGAAATGATATCAAGGAACGAACCCGCATTTACGAAAGTTATTTTGCCTTGTCAAATGTGTATGCCGCTCAAGGAAAAAAACAACAAGCGTATGATTACCTAAAACGTCATACTGATTTTTTACGACGAAATTCGTTTTCCATTGACAGTAAAAAAATTGAAGACCTTACCCAGACCAACTCTCGGGAGGAACGAGAACGCTTAATTGAAACCCAGGAAGAAAAACTGCAAAAAGAACTCAAGGAGAAAGAAATCCTGAAGCTTCAAAGTGACCGACAATTGCTGGGCATCAGTATTGTAATTGCCATTTTTTTCCTATCCGCAGTAACCGTGTTTTTTATTATTCGCCAACGCAATACCCTTCAAGAGCAGCGAGAATCAGAAATGTCACAGACCCTGTTGCGCTCTCAGATGAATCCGCACTTTATCTTTAACGCCCTGGCAGTTATTCAAAGTTATATTTACGAGAACACCCCAGAAAAAACATCCAAGTTTCTGGTGAATTTTTCACGTTTAATACGTTTGATTTTAGAAAACTCTCCCAAGGAATTTATTACCATTGACATTGAAAAGGAGATTTTATCTAAGTACCTAACAACCCAAAAGCTGAGGTTTGAAGATCGTTTTAATTTTGTCATTGACATTGACGAAGAGCTTCTTTTTAAACGAGCCTTGATTCCTCCAATGATTACGCAGCCATTCATAGAAAACTCTATTGAACATGGACAATTACACACCATAGAACGTGGGGTGATTAAGATTCATATGAAAGAAGACGCGGGCATGTTAACCATTGAAATCACTGATAATGGCGTAGGCAGAACAAAAGCGGGTAAAATTAAAAAGAACAAAACGCACAAAAGTATGGCGATAGACATCACCCGAGAGCGGATAGAAATTATGAATAAGAAATATAAGGGCAAAGGCAGTTTAACCATTGAAGATTTAGACCTCAAGCACAAAACAGGAACACGCGTAATAATTTGTTTGCCAATCATTTACGAAAACACTACATTTGAAGCATATGAAAAAAGTACTGATAATTGATGATGAAAAACGCATCCGGGATTTTGTAAAACGGATGATTGATTCGTTTAATCTTGATGTTGAGGTATTTACGGACGGTGAAAACGTCGAAACGGGGTTCGAATCCATCAACCGCATTCAACCAGACATTGTGTTTTTAGACATTCAAATGCCGGACGGTACCGGGTTTGATTTGTTGAACCGTGTAAAAGACAAGAAGTTTGAATTGATTTTTATTACGGCGTTTCAGGAATATGCCATCATGGCAATTAAATTCAGTGCCCTCGATTACATTCTTAAACCGATTGATGAGGAAGAATTAAAAACAGCCCTGCAAAACGCCATTGACACGGTAGATTTCAAAAAAGAAGACTCACAATTTGAGGCGCTTACCCACAACCTTCAAACCAACCAAAAACGAAAATTAGTACTTAAGACGCAAGAAAGTGTGCACGTGGTAGACCTCAGCGAAATCATACGTTGCGAGGCGGATAAAAACTATACCTTCTTTTACCTCAATAGTGGTAAAAAAATTCTTGTATCTCGAACACTTAAAGATTTTGAAACCTTGCTCTCAAATCATGGCTTTTTTAGAGTTCAACAGTCTCATTTGATCAATTTGGAATACATAGAACGCTATGATAAACACGAAGGAGGTTCCGTCATTATGCGGGATGGTTCGGCGGTGCCTTTATCCCCTGCTAAAAAGGATCAATTTTTCACGATGCTCGAAAAACTCTAAGCTAGGGCTTGCGTCAAGTCTTGAATTAAGTCCTCCACATCCTCGATACCGACACTTAAACGGATTAAACTATCTACGACCCCACTTTGCTCGCGCTCCGCTTTAGGAATAGACGCATGCGTCATCGTGGCGGGATGCCCAATCAAAGATTCTACCCCACCTAAGGATTCCGCTAAGGAGAATATTTCAACTTTTTTAACCACGGATAAGGCATCTTCCAAGTTATTTCCTTTCAAGGTAAAGGAAATCATTCCCCCGAAACCGCGCATCTGCTTTACTGCCACATGATGGTTTGGGTGGTGGGTAAATCCGGGCCAAAACACCTTATCGATTTTTGGATGATTCGCCAAGAAATGAGCGATTTTCTCCCCATTTTCACAATGACGCTCCATGCGCAAGTGTAAAGTTTTTATCCCTCTTAGCACAAGAAAAGAATCCATTGGACCACAAACGGCACCCGATGAGTTTTGTATCCGATACATTTCATGCGCAATGGTTTCATCCTTGGTCACCAAGGCTCCCATGATTACATCCGAGTGCCCCCCTAAGTATTTGGTCACCGAATGCATCACGATATCGGCCCCAAGGTCTAAAGGGTTTTGTAGATAGGGCGTAGCAAAGGTATTATCCACACACAGCATGGCTCCCGCTGCTTTCGCAATGGCAGAGGCCCCTTCAATGTCGATAATGTTCATCATTGGGTTTGTGGGTGTTTCTACCCAAATCAATTTTGTATTTTTATTCACCTTTACTTGGATGTTGGCTACATCGGTCATGTCCACAAAATGAAAAACCAGGCCATATTTCTCGAAAATCGTTTTAAAAATCCGATAAGACCCACCGTATAAATCATTCGTAGAAATGACCTCATCCCCGGGGTTGAGCATTTTAATGACGCAATCAATGGCCGCTAAACCCGATCCAAAACACGCGCCATGGGTTCCGTTTTCAATCGCTGCTAAATTCTTCTCAAGGGCATGACGTGTTGGATTCAAGGTTCGCGAATACTCGTAGCCTTTATGGTTTCCTACCCCCTCTTGCACATAGGTTGATGTTTGATAAATTGGTGTCATGATGGCTCCGGTAGCTGAATCTGGTGCTACCCCCTCGTGAATGGCTTTCGTTGCGAATTTCATGGAATTAATTTTGCTCAAAATTAACAAAAGGGATTGAATCTAACCGAGTTCTTTTGGATCCCAAAAAAAGGATTCAAACTGTTGGATTTGGTCATCAAGCACAGGTATCCCTTCAGCCATCAATTTCCGCTGCATGGCACCTTCATCTTCAAAGTGCATTTTCCCAGTTAACAAACCCGTTCGATTGACCACCCGATGTGCTGGCACATCCGATAAGCTATGACTCGCATTCATGGCCCAACCCACCATGCGCGCAGCGCCTTTTGACCCTAAGGCTTGCGCGATCGCTCCATAGGTGGTAACCTTTCCTGGAGGGATTAAACGCACTATTTGATATACCGCTTGGAAGAAATCTAGGTCTTTTTTCATGCCCCACAAAGATAGCTGTGTAGGCCCAATCTAAAAATTCCGGCATAAAAAAAGCCGCTCAAGGCGGCTTTACAATCTACTATGTTTGTTTACTCTTTGCAGCAATCTTTCTTCATCTTTCCCCCAATCCACTTGCCATTCTTGTCGTACTGTGCCATGCAGGCATCTTTTTCTTGCTTGGAACAGCCAATTTCATCGCATTTTTTTGCGCACTCTTCTTTGGTCATTTTTGAACATTCGTTCATGTTGCATTTTCCCATCATTTGAGTACCTGCTTTACAGTTACCCTCACACTTTCCGGATTGCATGCCTGATTTGCACATGCCAGACTCACTTTGGCATTCCATGCGCATTTTGTTGCCCTGGTTGTTGTTTTCAGAGCCGGAAGTGCCATTTCCAAGAATTGGAGCAATGACCAATCCAACTAAACATGTTAACTTAATTAAAATGTTCATTGAAGGACCTGAAGTATCTTTAAACGGATCACCAACGGTATCGCCGGTTACTGCAGCTTTGTGCGCATCAGAACCTTTGAAGGTCATTTCCCCGTTGATTTCAACGCCTGCTTCAAACGACTTTTTAGCATTATCCCATGCACCCCCTGCGTTATTTTGGAACACCGCCCAAAGTACACCCGATACCGTAACACCAGCCATGTATCCACCAAGCATCTCAGCGATTAATTGATTATCGTATCCAATTAACATCGGTAAGGTAGCAATCGCAATAGGGAAACCTATGGTTAACACCCCAGGCAACATCATTTCACGCAAGGCCGCTTTCGTAGAAATCTCAACGCATTTTCCGTATTCTGGCTTACCTGTTCCTTCCATGATTCCTGGAATTTCCTTGAACTGACGACGCACCTCATATACCATGTCCATGGCTGCTTTACCTACTGAATTCATTGCTAAGGCGGAGAAAACCACTGGGATCATACCCCCAATAAACAACATGGCTAAAACCGGAGCTTTGAAAATGTTAATTCCATCAATGCCCGTGAACGTTACGTAAGCAGCAAATAAGGCTAAGGAAGTTAAGGCTGCAGAAGCAATAGCAAAGCCTTTTCCGGTTGCTGCCGTGGTATTTCCAACTGAATCTAAAATGTCAGTACGTTGACGTACTTCTTTAGGTAATTCACTCATTTCAGCAATTCCACCTGCGTTGTCTGAGATCGGACCGAATGCGTCAATCGCTAATTGCATTGCTGTTGTGGCCATCATCGCAGATGCAGCCAACGCGACACCGTAGAATCCTGCTAAGGCGTATGAACCCCAAATAGCACCGGCAAATAACAAGACCGTTGGGAAGGTAGAAATCATCCCAGTAGCTAAACCAGCAATCACGTTTGTACCTGCACCGGTAGCAGATTTTTGAACGATTTTTAACACGGGCTTAGTACCTAGACCAGTGTAGTATTCAGTTACTGAGGAAATTACTCCCCCAACAACTAAGCCAACGATGGCGGCAAAGAATACTCGCAGTGAAGAAATGTCTTTAACGCCTTCACCAAAGAAATTCATTTGCATGGTAGATGGAAGCATCCAAATCACTAAACCATAACACGCGATAGCAGTTAAGGCGATGGAAACCCAGTTTCCTAGGTTCAGTGCACCTTGCACTTGCTTTTCCTTATCGTCGTTGCTTTTAATGCGCACCAATAAGGTTCCAATGATGGAGAAAATGATTCCAAAACCAGCGATGGCCATTGGCAGCAAAATCGGACCGATACCGCCGAACGCATCTTTAATGCTTCCTCCCATATCCTGAATCACGTAATTACCAAGCACCATGGCGGCAAGAACAGTAGCCACATACGAACCAAATAAATCCGCCCCCATTCCGGCAACATCCCCAACGTTATCTCCAACGTTGTCTGCAATGGTGGCAGGGTTACGTGGATCATCTTCAGGAATACCGGCTTCTACTTTACCGACTAAATCCGCACCTACATCCGCTGCTTTTGTATAGATACCTCCACCAACACGTGCGAATAATGCAATGGATTCAGCACCTAGGGAGAATCCTGCTAAGGTTTCTAACACCACCGTCATGTCTTCTGCATTCGTCCATTTGCCTCCCATAAAGAATTGGAAGAAAATGATAAAAAACCCAGTCAATCCTAAGACTGCTAAACCGGCTACTCCAAGTCCCATAACGGTACCACCGCCAAAGGAAACTTTCAAGGCCTGAGGCAATGAAGTTCTTGCCGCTTGAGTAGTTCGGACGTTTGTTTTAGTGGCAATTTTCATCCCCATGTTTCCAGCCAATGCTGAAAAAATGGCTCCAAAAACAAAAGCTACAATGATTAATAAATGTGTTTTAACGCCAGGAATAAAGGTAATTCCTGCCAACACAACGCTAGAGAGCAAAACAAATACTGCAAGCAAACGATATTCTGCCTTAAGAAAGGCAAGTGCACCTTCATAGATGTAGTCTGAAATTTCTTTCATTTTTCCATCCCCTGCATCTTGTTTCAATACCCATGCGCGTTTCATTGCCATAAACAGTAACCCAATCAGTGCTAAAACGATTGGTACATAAATCATCATTGACTCCATTTCTTTAGTAATTAATTTTCAAAAATTTTCGACGGCAAAAGTAGCGTATTTCGCCAAGGTTTGCAAGTACGGACAAAACGAAAATAAGGTTACGTATTAGTCGTTTGAAATAATATCGAACAATTCATCCAAATTTGGAGAAATAATAACTTCAATCCGTCGGTTTTTGGCTTTATCCGAAGGGTCAACGGGTTGAAATTCACTTCGACCGGCCGCAACAATACGCGCTGGATTCATTTTAGAATTGGCTAGCAGTATATCCACGACGGAAGTTGCCCGCAACACTGACAATTCCCAGTTATTTCTTGGAATAGCGGCACTGGAAAGCTTATCTGTATCCGTATGGCCCTCCACCACAATTTCCAAATCCGTTTCATTTTCTAAGGCTTTACCAATTTGAAGTAGGGCACTTTTACCATCCGCCTCAACGACAATACTTCCAGATTTAAACAAAAGTTTTGCCTCCATACTCACATAGATTTTCCCATTTTTCTGTTCTACTTTCAATCCCTGATTTTCAAAGCCAATGAGGGCATCGGTCACTTTCTTCTTTAAGGTGTTCAAGGCATCTTCTTGACGTTTTAGCAACTCCTCCAATTCATTGACCCGTTGTTCACGTTCTTCCAAGAGTTTTTGTTTTGCTTTTAATTCTGACTCAAGGCTTACTAAGGCTTCAGATTTCTTTTGCAGTTCGACATTTTTCTGTTCAAGCTGTTTTTGAAGGACGGAAGCTTCCTTTGCTCCCGTTGATTTATACTTTTCGAATGTTTTAGTGAGTTCATCGAGTTCTTTCATCGACTTACCCAACTCACGAGATAGGGTGCGAACGGAAAGGCCCAGTCTCGAGGTGTCTGCTTTCAAGGCGGTCGCTTCCTTTTGCAGTGCATCTACCGTAGATTTAAGCTCCTTCACCTTGAGTTCATAATCCTGATTGCTTTGTTTCATTTTTTCAAGCTCTTCGGAACAGGCCTTTTGCTGTGCTTCCAAGGCTTTAAACTTTTTTGAGGAAACACACGCCGAAGCAAGGACAAGCAACACTAAAAACAGAACAGACTTTTTCATACCTTGGATTTTTACAAAAATCGAGCTTTCATTCATGTGAAATCCGCTGAAGTCATTGAGTTTTTAACACTCCTTCTTTAATTGCTTTGTCAATGTGCTTAACTTTGACCACCAATGCCAACGATTATCTTCATTTTTGAACTTCTTGCCTCCCTGCTTGGAGTAGTGTACATTGTACTTATTGCCAGGAAAAATGCTTTGGGTTGGCTCGTTGGGATCCTTTCTTGTGCCATTTTTGCCGTACTTTGCTTTGAATCCGAGCTCCATAGTCAAGGAATTATTCAAGTACTGAATGTACTGATGGGCGTTTGGGGTTGGGTGCAGTGGCGAAAGCAGGAGATTCCGGTGCAATCATATCCTATACTCAGCTATATTTTTTTGGCCGCATTACCTCTGTTTTATATGGGAAGTACGGTCTGTTTCCCCGACATAAATTGGACGCGCCAACTCGATCAAATTGCATTGGTTTTTTCAATCCTTGCCACCCTATTCACGGTTCGTATGATTCAACAAAATTGGATGCTGTGGTTGGTCGTTAATGGAATAACGGCTGTTACCGCCTTTTCGAACGAATTGTATTTCTACGCCAGCTTATCTCTTATTTATTTTGGGGTTTCACTTTACGGAATGTATCAATGGAGAAAATAATTCCACTTAAGTTTCGAATAGCGTTCACTGGCCCTGAATGCAGCGGAAAATCCACGCTGGCACATTGGCTTTCAAATGAGCTCAACCTTCCCCTTGTTCCAGAATTTGCGCGTACTTATTTAGCAGATAATCCGAGCTATTCGCGTGAAGACTTATACGCCATTGCATCAGGACAATTTACCCAAAATCATCAACATGACCGTTGTGTTTGTGACACAGAAATGACTGTTATGCGCATTTGGGAACACGTAAAATACGGAGGGATTTCAACACATATTCAGGACTTAACATCGTCCGAATCGTACACCTTATTGCTCTTGTGTAAACCCGATTTTCCCTGGGAAGATGATCCCTTGAGGGAACACCCTGAAGCGCGGAACGAGCTCTTCGATTTATATGTTCAAGACTTGAAGGCACGACAGGTACCTTACCATATTCTAGCGGGTTCCTTGGAGGAAAGAAAATCACAACTTTTGAAGCTAATTCCTCATTGATTTGGTACCTTTGTCTTATGAAACGCCTCGTCTTTATTGCCCTGATTTTGGTCATTGCCATTCCAATTGCATACTTCATGGTTAACCAAGCCAACACCCCTGCTTTACCCTTTATCAATCCTACCGATGTGCAATCTGAAATGGTTGATTCCAGTGTGCAGAACATTGGCCGAAATCATAAAATCGGTGCGTTTAGGTTGCTTGATGAACAAAACAAGATGATTACCGATGAGGTAATCGACGGAAAAGTATTTGTGGCGGAATATTTCTTTACAACCTGCGGAAGCATCTGCCCCATTATGAATCAGCAAATGCAACGTGTTCAGACCGCATTCGATGGAAATGAGGCGTTTGAAATCTTAAGTTTTACCGTTGACCCTGAAAATGACAAGCCAAAGCAGCTCTTGGAATATGCTAAAAGCCATGCATATCGTCCCGGACAATGGCACTTTATTACGGGGAGCAAAAAAGACCTTTATTCCCTAGCACGAACCTCGTTTTTTGTCCTAAAACCAGCGGAAGCAGCGAATCTTGGGGATGCAGGCAGTGACTTTATCCATACCAATAATTTCGTATTGGTTGACCAAGACCGACACATCCGGGGGTATTACGACGGCACCAATCCGATAGAGGTGGATCAGCTCATCTTGGATATTGAAAAATTACTCAATTCCAAGTAGAAATCCATATTTTTTGGTAATTTCAGCGAGTGAAACGGTATACAACCCTTGCCTTTATTTATCTCATTTCAGCGTTTGCTGTATTTGGTCAATCCTATCAAGGAAATCATACCCAGCAGATCAAACCTGCAAAAGCTGCGGGCTGCGCCCCACCAACCACAACTTCTTTCCTTGAATTAAACAACGTACGCGCGATGGTGCACACCGCCGGGAATTTATGGCAAATTCCAGGTCAAAACTTTGCGCAATATGAAGTACCTAAGAATTCAGGAATCATGGCCTTGTTTACTGCCGCCTTGTGGCTTGGTGGAACCGATGTAAATAATCAACTTAAACTCGCGGCCCTACGTTATCGGAATGGGCAAGATTATTGGACAGGACCTTTGTCTCAAGTCTTCGCGGAAACCAGTTATGAGGAATGTGATAAATACGACCGACACTTCATTAGCTCAAAAGATGAAATACGAGAATTTAATGCCTGGTTTGAGGCGGGACTCGCTGATCAGCAGAACGGTACAAACACGCAAGCTGCCCTCTTTCCAAATTATCAAGTACCGGAAATTATTAAAACATGGCCGGCCCATGGGAATGTATCGCTAGGCCAAGACTATTACCTGGCGCCCTTTTATGACTTTAACGACGACGGCCATTACGACTGGCGTGATGGAGATTATCCCTGGTACGACATAAAGCAAGACAAGCAATGTAACGTCGATCGGGATGTATCGCTGTATGGGGATAAGAACTTTTGGTGGGTTATGAACGACAAGGGGAATATCCATACTGAAACGGGTGCAGATCCCATTGGAATGGAAATCAGGGCCCAAGCCTTTGCCTTTGCTTCCAACGATGAAGTAAATAACATGACCTTTTACAACTACGTGCTCATTAACCGAGGCACACAAACCTTATACAACACCTATTTTGGGTTTTTTACGGACGGCGCCTTGGGAGATCCATACGATGACTATGTGGGTTGTGATGTCATGCGTGGCTTGGGATACTATTACAATGGGGATAATTTTGATGGGGACAACTCGGGGTATAAAGGCTATGGCTATTCTCCACCCGCGGTGGGGGTAGACTTCTTTGAAGGACCCTATCAAGACGATGACGGAATCGATAATGCCTATGGCATTGGATTGAACGAGGCGTTGAATGGGATTGGTTATGGAGATGGAATCATAGACAACGAACGCTTCGGAATGCGCAGGTTCTTGTATTATTCAAATACAACGAACGGGGCAAACATCAATCAAACTGACCCCATTGCCTCCTCGGATTACTACAACTATTTGAGGGGCTATTGGAAAGATGGAACCAAGTTCGTGTATGGTGGAAGTGGTCATATCTCTGACCCTGAAGCCGATCCAAATACCCCCTGTGATTTTATGTTCCCTGGAACCTCTGATTTTATGGGCTGGGGAACGGGAGGTATTGTTAAACCAAATTGGACGGAACAAACGGCCAATAACACACCGAATGATCGTAGATTTGTAGAGAGCGCGGGACCCTTCTTGCTTAAACCCGGAGCAGTTAACAACATTACGGTGGGGGTTGTTTGGGCTCGTTCCAACGGTGGAGACCCCTTTACCTCGGTGGAATCTTTGCGTCGTGCAGACGATAAAGCTCAGGCCTTATTCGAAAATTGTTTTAAAGTGATGGATGCCCCGCATGCACCCAACTTAGAAATTCAAGAATTGAATAATGAACTCATTCTTTACTTGTCAAACCCGATTAACTCGAACAACTATCAAGAAAAATATCAGGAAAACGACCCCTTCATTGTCTCATCAAATCCCAACGCCGATAAAACGTTTCGGTTCCAAGGGTATCAAATTTTCCAATTAGCGAGTAATCAAGTAGCGCTTTCTGATTTGAGTAATCCCTTAAAATCAAGGTTGGTTGCTCAATGTGACATCAAGGACAATGTTTCTCGGATTATCAATTTTGAGTTTGATGAAGAACTAGGGTTTAGTGTTCCTAAAGAGCGGGTTAATGGTGAAAACAAGGGAATTCGGCACAGCTTCCGGGTAACGAACGATTTATTCGCGCAAGGGCAATCGAAGTTGGTGAATTTCAAGAAATATTACTACATGGCGGTTTCTTATGCCTACAACAACTACGAAACCTACAATCCGAATGATCCCTTGAGTCTGAACGGACAAAAAATGCCCTACATCGCCAGTAGAAAAAGTGCCATGGGTGAAGTGAAGGTTATGGAAGGGGTACCGCATAATCCAATGCCTGAAGCCGATGGTACCTATCAACAAATAAGCTATGGGTCTACGCCCAGAATTACACGCCTCGATGGGTACGGTAACGGGAATCGATCCTTGGAATTTACAGAGGCTACCTTGAATACTATTTTGAATACTGGGTTTATGGAGGATCCCGAGTATGATTATGGACAAGGTCCGGTGAACATCAAAGTAGTGGACCCCTTAAACCTAAAAAGTGGATATTTTGAGTGTCGTTTTAGAAATTATACCCCTACCTCACCGGGTAATGCGGCCGATACCGCCCGTTGGGTGATTTATCGCTACGATAGCAAAGGTGGGACGATACAAGATTCTGTAAGTTCAGAGCTTACCATTGCCGGCGACAACGAGCAAATCATACCGGCATGGGGTATATCGGTTCAAATCCACCAAGAAACCTATTATTTCCCTTCAGGATCTGGCAACATTACAGCGAAAAGCACCAACATGATTGAGTCTTCAATGACTTTTGCGGACTCGTCTAAACGCTGGCTTACCGGAATCAAAGACAACGATGCATTTTTTCCCACCAACTGGATCCGCTCGGGAGAATATATTCCGGTGACCGATATAAACAATGCCGCTTACGATTGTAATCCCAATGTCCCTCCCTATTTGAATCCATGTAATTACCCAGATGAAAGCGGAGTCGATCCTAATCAAAATTACGAAGGTGTCTTGGAAGGAATTATTGCTCCGCACCGATTAACCGGATATGAAGCCGATTATATGCCCTTGGCGTATTGTGGAACCTTCAGTGGGTCATCCCGTCAAAATGCATCGATTTCATTCTTACCGAGTGTGAACATTGTAATCACCAGCGATAAGAGCAAGTGGACACGTTGTCCGGTAGTTGAATTGGGCCGTACCGCTGGGTTAAATGTGGGTGCGGCTGTTCCTGGGGGGTTGAGAAAAAGCCCAAGTGTAGATAAGAATGGAAATGCCGATGGTACAGGTACTGGAATGGGATGGTTCCCAGGCTATGCGGTAGATTTGGAATCAGGTGCGCGTTTGTACATGGCCTTTGGAGAGAATTCGTTCCTTGGCGGTGAAAACGGTGCGGATATGGTTTGGAATCCGACTTCAAGCTTTGTGAGTAGCGTTGGAATCCCATTGATGGGAGGCATGCATCCAATCTATGTATTTAGTTACCACCAAAAGTCAATTAACGCATTCAACTCAAGTTTTGATTTTCCCGCCTACACTCCGGGATTTTCTGAAGATAACGCAAACAATATCGCCTATCAAAAGTATTTAGAAGTAGAAACTAATAATTCACAAGCTAAGCGTGATTTATACGGTAGTTTGACTTGGATTTCTTACCCATTGTTGGCGCCAGGTCAAACGTTATT
>DBCM01000031.1:0-25183 GCA_002293045.1 Flavobacteriales bacterium UBA958
TCGCTGAGAAACCACATATCAGCAGACGGATCATAGCGCCACAGGTCATTCAAATACTCGACTCCATTATATCCACCAAACACATAACCCGAAGCGTTTAAGGCAAACCCAGAGGCATATTGTCGTTCATTTCCCGAGGGAAGCGACGCTACATTCACCCATTGATTCGTAGTGCTTTGGTAGCGATAAAAATCTGCCAAGGCCGACCACCACGGACTTAATCCAGTTCCTATAAACAACTCGTCTCCAAGAACAAACCCGGTAGCATCATCACGATCCACGCCAGGAAATGAAGGAAGCTGCTGCCAATCTTGCGCATTCAGGCAAGACCAACAGCAAATGATACACAGATAGGCTTTAATTCTTTTCACGAACTCGGTATCGTTAATGGACAGATTTTATTGCTCTGACACGACTAAACTTTTTTGACAAACTCCGACTTGAGCGCCATAGCACCAAACCCTTCGATTTTGCAATCGATGTTGTGATCGCCGTCCGTTAATCGGATGTTCTTTACTTTTGTACCCGCCTTGATGGATTTGGGTGCCCCTTTTACGGGAAGGTCCTTCATTACCATGACTGAATCTCCGGATTGCAAGCGCACACCGTTGGCATCTATCACCAACAACATATCCGTATCCTCCGCTTCGGTTACTGTCCATACATGCGAGCATTCAGGACAGGTAAATTCATTTTCACCACTTTCATATCCATATGGACATTGACACGACGGGCATTCTTTCATCTCTTCACTCATGGCAACTTATTTTGGTAAAGCTAGAAATTAATAAGGAACACGGATTACTTTCGGTTAAGATTCGCCGTCCAAAGCGAAGCCCTATCCCGATCTAAGCGAACCCAAACTGGCACCACCCTACCGTTTGCGGCAGCAATGGCAATATAATCTCCAAAAAAGACTTTTGGATTCGGTATGAAGGATTTTTGAGAGATTCGTTGCTGATTAAAGTGCTTTGCGCCATCGGCTGAACTTACCCAAACCACCTGCGTTTCAAGGGGTTGTTTTGCCGTGGATCGGTCGTAAAACAAGAAATGCAAGGTCCCATCGGATTGATCAATCGTGAAGGTAGACATGAATTGATGCGTCTTGGTTTTATCCTGATTCACCCGAATCGGTTTCGACCAATTTTTTCCTTCATCGGAAGATTTACTCAACCAAACATCGGTATCCTTCGTCCCGTTGCGTTGGTCGCTCCAACTGAGATACAAGGTTCCTTTATGTTTCCCGCTACTTCGATCAACATTCAACACGGGCAAGCCATTGCATCTATAGATGCCAGGAATTTTAAAATCCCATCCTCCGGGTTGTTGCATCAAACAACGCTCTACAGGCAACCACGTTTCACCCCCATCGGAAGATTGCTGCATCATAAGGCCCCTAGGTCCGGTCCATGTTACGAACAGTGTTCCGTTGATTCCAAGCACAGGCACCGCCCCTTCCACAGTTTTGTCGCCGTCTAGGCAATCTCCGTTGTAAAAAGAGATTATTTTTGCATCAGACCAACTTACTCCTCGGTCGATGGATTTACTGAACATAATTCTGGAAGAGTCCATGAAATTCTTGGAATCGTATTTATCAAATTGAGTCCATGTCATATAAATCACCCCAGTAGCTGGATCAATATCGATCCAGTGCTTATCCTGTGCTTTTCTGCCAAAAGGTTTAGGAAAAGATCCCTTGGAGAACGATGCTGCGTTCGTGTAGGTATCGGTATATTGGCAAACAATGCGATCAATCCAATATCCTTTTGGATAATCGGACAAATGAAAATAATACAGCCTTCCTTTCGCATCAAATTGCAACACCGGATCACCGTATACACCATACGGACTTGAAAGGGTATCGCTTTTCCACTGAGTCCCCCCATCTGTAGAGAAATAATAATATTCCAATACGGCTCCGACCGCCACCTCATCGGTATTCAGCGGATTTATGGCAACCGAAGGCTCAACCGGGTTCTGGTTAACGGAGCTAATTCGGTAATTGGTGAATTGTCCGAAAAGTAATGCGTACTTAACGCAACCAATAAGTATAAAGAGGTAAGGTCGCATCGGTATGTCGGTTTGTAAATATGAACGAAGACTTTTTTTGACCTGTAATTTTCACAATCACTTTACGCATTAATTGATCCCTTGCAATGGTTAATTCAAATTCATCGCCAATTGAAGCTCCATTCATCAGGGCATCCAGCATCGCTTTGTCCACACGATAATTCATGCATGCAATAACCTCATCATTTACGCTCAATCCGGCATCCTCAGCGGCGGAATTGGCCCGGATGCTTTTAATCCGTACTTTGCCTCCCTCCTCGGACACGTTGGCCCCAAACACTGGTTTAACTCCACCCACATCGCTGACATCCACACCTAAGGGTAGAAAATACATTGCATAGGGAATCACCTCAGTTCCATCAATGTACTTTTGAAAGAACTCAGCCATGTCCTGTCCGGTATGTTTAGCTAAGCATGCCTTGAATTCGGCATCCGTAAAACCGCGATTTTTCGCCACATAATACGTTTCATACAAGTCCTTCATGAGGTGATCTAGGCATTCCGTTCCATTGGATTGTTTAATGATCATTGCATCCAATACCGCAGCGATTACTAATCCCCTGGAATAGTAGGTCATCGTTGTATTACTGCTGTTTTCATTGGGTCGGTAGGCCTTGATCCATGCGTCAAAACTGGCATGTGCCACGGGTTGTACGCGTGCGCCAACGCTTGATTCCACATAGTTCACCGCAATTTGAATTTTCTTCATCATTTCCTCCTGGGAATAAAATCCACAGCGGCGCAAAATCAATTCATCGTAATACGACGTAAATCCTTCCATGACCCACAAGTAATTGGTGTAAACCTCTTGGTCATAATTAAAGGGCCCCAATTCAATGGGACGAATGCGTTTTACATTCCACAAATGAAAATACTCGTGAGCAACTAAATTTAAAAAATTGATATAATTACTTCCTTCGTAGGTCCAGCGGTCCACACTCAACACCGTACTGTTGCAATGCTCCAAGCCGCCATCACCTCCAACCACGTTGTGCACAATAAAGACATAGCGCTTGTTTGGATTCACACCAACCACCTTGGTTTCTTCCTCAACAATTTTAGCCATATCCGCTTTCAGGCGTTCTGGATCGAAATTCCCTTCACCGTACATAGCCACTGTATGTTTAACCCCTGCCGCTTCAAAATCAAATTCATATTGATTTCCGATTTCAATCGGACAATCTACCAATTGATCGTAGTTTTCAAAGGTAAAGGTTTGATTATTCCCTTGTTTCATCAATGATTTCAGCGTCAATCCAGTTGAAACTCGCTTGAAAGAAGCGTGTGGTTGAACCAACAACTCCCCTCCTGTTTCCTTGTGTCCGTCCAGGTACATAAACATGCTGGGCCCACTTACGAAGCCATGCGTTTCGTCTAAAAAAGATGTTCTAACACTGAGCTCAAACGCATAAACCTCATATTTTACAACAAACGCTGTTTGACCCTTTAAGTCGATTTCCCATGCATTTTTAGTTTTTTTAATTATTGGTAACGCTGCCCCTTGCAAGGAGTACGCCTTGACCTGATTCAGGTGTCTAGAAAACTCTCGTACTAAATAAGAACCGGGGGCCCACACGGGCAATTTAACGGTTGCTGTTTTTTGCTTTAGTTGCTCCACCTGCATTTCCACTTGAAAATAGTGGTTTTGAGGTCTAGGCATTTTGAGTGTGTAAGAAATTTTTGCCCCGAACGCAATCGCGTTTACGGCACATAATACTAAGGAGAGGAAAGAAAAACGAATCATACAACAGCAATTTTTGAGGCCATCAACGTGGCGCGTTCAACATGAAATTCAACGGATTCAGGACCAAAAGAAAGCGTTACCCCCATTCGACGGTATGGACGCGCATTGGGTTTTCCAAAAAGCCGGAGGTCAGTTCCGGGCATGGAAGCGGCTTCTTCAAGGCCTTTGAATTCCGGCAAGCGTTCAATGGATTGTTCGGCTAAAACCACGGCACTGGCGCCGTTGCGTTGCAACACAACCTCTGGAATTGGCCACCCAAGCACCGCGCGCGCATGCAACTCAAACTCTGAGAAATTCTGCGTATTTCCCAAGGTTACCATACCCGTATCGTGAGGTCGTGGGGATAATTCCGAAAAATACGCACCGGTTGGAGTAATGAAAAATTCAACGCCCCATAAGCCAGCACCTCCGAGGGCTTTGGTTACTTGATCGGCCATCTGCTTTGCTTCTTCCAGATGTAATGGATTCATCGGCATAGGTTGCCAACTCTCTTGATAATCTCCACGTTCTTGACGGTGACCGATGGGCGGACAAAACAGGGTTTGACCCGACTTTTGAGTTACTGTCAGTAAAGTGATTTCATAATCGAACGCAATGAATTCCTCCACAATTACTTCTTTCAAATCACCGCGAGAACCCTCCATGGCATAATTCCATGCGCGCTCAATATCTTCAGCGGTTCGTACTACAGATTGGCCTTTACCCGAACTTGACATTAAGGGTTTTACAACGCAAGGGAGACCACAAAAGGAAACTCCCTCCTTGAATTCGGCCAAGGTGCTTGCATAGCGATATTTGGCCGTACGCACCCCCAATTCAATGGCCGCCAAATCTCGAATAGCTTTTCGATTCATGGTGAAATTCGCAGCCTTTGCGCTGGGAACCACTTGAATCCCTTGTGCCTCATAGGCATAGAAACGTTCAGTCCGAATCGCTTCAATTTCTGGAACAATCAAATCCGGCATATGCTTAGCAACGATGGCATCTAAGGCAGATCCATCTAACATATCTATAACTTCGGACGCATGCGCTACCTGCATTGCCGGGGCTCCTGGATAACTATCTACCGCTATGACATACTGCCCATATCGCTGGCACGCAATTACAAATTCCTTTCCTAATTCACCAGAACCAAGGAGTAATATTTTCTTCTGCATTCTATTTAATTAACTTAATATACACCACGTGTTAACTCAAAAGCAAGGATTTGGAACAAAAAACGAAAATTAACGTACCTTTGGTTCTCATGTCAGATCGAGAAATCATTGAACAGCTTCAGGCTTTTGATCCCATTTCCTTGCAGGAAATGGATCGCGTAAAGCTGATGAATCGAATTGACACCAAATTTGCTTTCGACAAAAATACGCTAATTCAGATACTCCCCTTACTAAACTCACATTATTTCACCTTGGCCATCGAAGGAAAGCGTGCGCTAGATTATGAGAGTTTGTATTTTGACGACGATTTTTTCACCTTGTTTCACGACCATCACAATCGACGCACTAACCGCTATAAATTCAGGATACGCAAGTACGTTGACTCCGAAGTTTTCTATTTTGAAATCAAACACAAAGTAAAAGGTAGAACCGATAAACTGCGGATTCCTACCGATGGATTTCACGACCATCTGCATGCAGCAGAGTTGGATTTTATTGGGGAACATTCGCATAAACCTTATGCATTAACTGCTGTGCTGAGCAATAGATTTACTCGAATTACATTGGTAAACAAAACAGCGAACGAACGATTGACACTAGACTTTAATCTTACGTTTAATAATGAATTAAAATCGATTGAACTGTCCGAATTAGTCATTGGAGAATTAAAGCAAACCAAACTCAATCGAAATTCAGTATTTTATCAACTCATGAAATCCTTGCACCTTCGACCATATCGCTTGAGCAAATACTGCCTCGGTGCCATCGCTTTGGTGGGCAAAGAAAAGTTAAAATACAACCGATTTAAAAAGAAATTAATGTACTTAGAAAAAATAAATTCACATGCTGCTTAACCTTATTTCTCCATTGTTGGCAAAATCAACAGCAGACATTCCTACCTTTTCATGGGATTACCACGATTTAGACGGGTTGGGAATACGCTTAGCCATCAATATATTCGTATTATATATCATCATTCGATTACTATATTATCCAAAAGCGAAACGAAAAGACTATTTGTTCACCTATTTCCTCATTGGAATCATCACTTTTTTCTTGTGTTTTGGATTAAAGAAACTCGATATAGACACGGGAATGGGTCTCGGATTATTTGCAATATTTGGAATCATTCGTTATCGAACAGATGCCATTGAAATTAAAGAAATGACGTACTTATTTCTTGTGATTGGATTGAGTGTTGTAAACGCCATGTTGGCAACTGAAGTGGAAAAAAGTACCTACCAAATCAACCTTTTTGAATTGGGGGTTATTAACCTGACCGTAATCATCGTGTTGTATGTGATGGAATATCTTTGGCTCGTTAAACATGAAACGCGTAAAGTGGTTAACTATGATCGCGTAGATCTGGTGCACCCGGAACATCACGAGGCCATGAAAAAAGACCTTGAAGCGAAAACTGGGCTGGTGATCAACCGTTTCGAAATTGGTAAAATTGATTACTTGAACGATACCTGCTTGGTACGCCTGTACTACTACGCAGACGACCAAGACTTTTCTAATTACGGCGCAGGATAGGGAATGAATAGTTGGCGTTGGATTCTCTCCCCGTTCGGTTTACTCTATTGGCTTATTACCAGCACGCGTAATCTGCTTTTTGATGCAGGAATTTTAAAACGTCATGTCATTGAAGGCCCTTCGATTTGTATTGGCAACTTAAACGTTGGTGGTTCAGGGAAGAGCCCGCTCACCTTGTATTTAATGAAAGCCTTTCAAGCGACACACCACATCCAAGTAGTTTCGCGCGGTTATGGGAGAACCTCCCGAGGTCACATTCAGCTAACTTCAGAACACGAAGCGCGAGAGGTAGGCGATGAACCTTTGATGTATTTCAAGCATAAAAATCCGTCTGATGAAATACACGTCTCTGAATCGAGGATCGCTGCCATTCAAAAACTCAATAGGGATTCAAAACACCTATTGTTGCTCGACGACGCCTTTCAGCATCGATATGTGCAAGCAGGCATGAATATTTTAGTGAGTGATTTCAATTCGCCGTTTTTCAAGGATTACATATTACCCATCGGTACGCTCCGAGAGCCTCGAATTGGGGCAAAGCGCGCGAACCTTGTGGTATTTACTAAATGTCCGCTTGACCTCTCTCAGTACGACAAACAAACATACGAAGCAGAGGCCACCCGGCTTGGTTTTCGCGCATTTTTTAGTCGAATTCAATATGCGCCGCTTCAATCCATACAGGGCAACTCGAACACCGATGCCAGCCATGTCCTGCTCGTCACAGGAATTGCAAATCCAATACCATTAGAAGAGCACTTAGAAAAAACATACACCGTGCATCCCATTCGATTTTCAGATCATCATGAATTTACCCGTGAAGAAATCAAGCAAATTCATAAGAAATTTGATACCTTTGAAGCAACGAAAACAATCATTGTTACCACAGAAAAAGACTTCATGCGCCTGAATTCAAAAGAATTGTTTACTGAACTGTCTGCCTATCCGTGGTTCATTCAACCCATTGCTTTGTCTATTGAAAATGAACCTGAATTTTTAACCTTAATTAGAACATATGTTAGCACAAATTAAAGAAACTGTTGCCTACCTTCAATCCCGAACCAAAGTATCCCCGACTGTAGGAATTATTTTAGGTACAGGGTTAGGCGGATTAGTCAAGGAAATCAATGCCATCGATGTAATCCCTTACGAAGAGATTCCAAATTTTCCCGTTTCCACAGTGGAAGGACATTCAGGAAAATTAATTTTTGGTGAATTAGGCGGGAAGCACGTCATCGCCATGCAAGGACGGTTTCATTATTACGAAGGCTACAGCTTGCAAGAAGTTACCTTCCCTGTACGCGTTATGAAGCTCCTTGGAATTGAGCGCTTGTTTGTAAGCAATGCCTCAGGAGGTGTAAATCCGGAATTTGAAGTGGGAGAAATTATGATTATGAATGATCACATTAACTTATTCCCTGGCAATCCACTCATCGGTAAAAACCTCGATGAATTGGGTCCAAGATTCCCAGACATGAGTGTTCCATATGACCCCGCAATGATTGAGCTTGGTTTGCAAATAGCCAAAGAAAACAACATTAAAGTTTCGGTAGGATGTTATGCTGGTCTGACGGGCCCCACCCTTGAAACGCCTGCCGAATATGGATATGTTCGCGCCATTGGTGCCGATGCCGTTGGAATGTCTACTGTTCCTGAAGTTATTGTTGCGCGTCACATGCAAATCCCTTGTTTTGCCATTTCCATCATTACCGATCTTGGAGTACCGGGAAAGATTCAAAACGTAACACACCAAGATGTGGTTGAAGTTGCTAGCCGTCAAGAGCCTAAGATGACACAAATTATGAAAGAACTAATTGTCCGAAGTTAAGATGGTTGACGAAACGGTTCGTGCAAGATACAAGGTTGTCATTGGCTTAGAAGTCCATGCACAAATGCTTACTGCATCCAAGGCCTATTCTTCGGACGCCAATCGCTATGGTGATGCGCCAAATACCCTGGTGAGTCCAATCACCCTTGGTCACCCAGGAACCTTGCCTGTGATGAACGAAAAAACCATCGAATATGCGATTCGCCTCGGGTTGGCTTGTTCGTGCAACATCAGCGAACACCAGTTTTTTGCCAGAAAAAACTACTTCTATCCCGATTTACCCAAGGGTTATCAGATCACGCAAGATAAAACGCCTATCTGCACTGGCGGACATGTGATTATTCGTACAGAACAAGGCACAGAGAAATCAGTCCGCTTAACCCGCATTCACATGGAAGAGGATGCCGGGAAAAGCATTCACGACATGGATGTGTACGATACCCTAGTGGATTTAAACCGCGCTGGAGTTCCCTTGCTTGAAATCGTCACAGAACCAGACATTGAGAGCTCACAAGAAGCCTATAATTACCTTACCGAAGTGCGGAAACTCGTTCGCTACCTCGATATTTGTGATGGAAATATGGAGGAGGGATCGCTGCGCTGTGATGCCAATATATCCGTGATGTTGAAAGATGCCAAGGAGTTTGGAACCAAGGTTGAGGTAAAAAACATGAACTCCATTCGCAACGTACAACGCGCCATTGAATTTGAAATTAGCCGTCAAATCGAAACCTTAGAAAACGGGGGCACCCTGTCGCAAGAAACACGAGCCTTTGATGCGTTAAAAGGCATCACGGTTTCACTTAGAACCAAGGAAGCGGCAAATGATTATCGGTATTTTCCAGAACCTGATCTTCCGCCACTTCACATTCATCAGACGGATATTGATACGGTGCAAGCGAACATGCCTCCCCTGCCCCGTGCGCTGTTTGAAAAATATACTCAAGACTTACAATTGAGCGAATACGACGCCTATAACCTCACGGACTCTAAAGCTATTGCGTTATATTTTGAGCAGCTGATTTTGCATACCTCGCATTACAAAGCTGCAGCAAACTGGATTATGGGAGAGGTTAAATCATACCTAAACGAGCAAGGAATCGACATCGCGTCTTTCCCAATTGATGCGCCTCGCTTAGCCGGCTTGATTAATCTGATTCAAGATGGAAAAGTTTCCAATACAAGTGCTGCACAAAAAATATTTCCGATCATGCTAACCCAGAACGATTCGGCCTTAATCATCGCAGAACAACAAGACTTGATTCAAACCACCGACAACCATGCCGTGGAAGCCGCGATCAAACACGTGCTTGATGCCAATCCAGCCGAGGTTCTTCGGTATAAAAATGGGGAAAAGCAATTAATCGGTTTTTTTATGGGGCAATTCATGAAAGCTTCAGGCGGCAAAGTGGATCCAAAAACAGCCAATCAAGCCTTAAGAAATGCACTAGAATCATGAAAATTCCTCAAGTAATTCTTTTTCTACTTACGCTGGTTGCGCTTGCCTCCTGCAAGGACTCCACAGATGAACTCGGAAATCCAATTAACCTTTGGATAAATGGGACCATTACAGGTGCTGAAGGAATGATGGTTTTTGTTGAAGCACCTAGCGAAGACGGTATGATTTCCTTATTCTCAGGAAAAGTAAATGACCAAGGGGAAATCGCATTGGAAGGCAATATTGCAGGACTAGGATTCTATCAATTACGACTCGGTGACAATAAAGAAAATGCAATTCCCATTACCCCACTGCCTAACGATAAATTGACGCTTAACACTACGCTAAACGAGTTTACCCTCAAACCGAATTTATCCGGTCCTTCTTGGACCAAAACCTTGAATCAATACATGGCGAAACAAGCAGTTTTTCGCACCGAGCAAATGAAACTCATGGCTGCACAGGGTCAGTTGACGGAACAAGAATACGCCAAGAACATCATTCAGTTCAAAGTTCCTTTGGTGAGTTTCGCGAAGAAGGAAATCGATAAAAACCCCGCTAATCCCTACAACATTATTTTATCGATGGAACTCTTCCCGATGACCGGATTTGATGGGTGGGATTCCTCGAACCTGGGCAGTTTTAAAAAGGTAAGTGACGCATTCGCGAAAGCTTATGGCGTATGTCCAGCTTCCTCGGCTTTGGAAGCGCAGTACCAGCAATTAGAAACCGGATATACACAATTTGCCCAAATTGAAAATGGGGAACTGGTCGCCCCGAATTTTGCCTTATTGGATGTAAACGGAAAAACGGTCAAGCTCTCTGACTTTCGCGGAGATTTGGTCCTTATCGATTTTTGGGCCTCGTGGTGCGGACCTTGTCGTCAGGAGAGTCCGAACATGGTTAAACTTTACAATACCTATAAAAATAAAAACTTTACCATTCTTTCTGTATCTTTAGATGAAGATCCTGCAAAATGGAAAGAAGCGATACAACGAGACGGGTTACTTTGGAAAACGCATGTAAGCGACTTACGGGGTTGGTCCAGCGGTATGCCTCAACTTTACGGTTTCGATGGCATTCCATTTACAGTACTCGTAAATCCAGACGGAAAAATTATTGCCAAAGGACTTCGAGGAGAAGCCTTATTTCAGAAAATAGCATCCTTTTACACAACAAATCCATGAAACATTTCTTGCTGAGTATCTATGCGGTACTGCTGGTATCACTGTCTTACAGCCAAACTTCCGTCACCGTTGGTGGTCAAATCTTAAATGCGCCCTCTGACTCAATCTACATCGCAAAATTTACCGGAAAAGGATATATAAACTATCAAGGTACAAAGGCAGATAAACAGGGGAAATTTACCCTAAAGACAAAGGTTCCAGCGCCAGATTATTATGTCGTTCGAATTGGAGAATTTCATGTCAATATAATCCTCAGAGACAGCAGCAACATTAAAATGTATGGCGACAAAAAAAACATAAAAGACATTTGCAATTTTGTGGGTTCGGATGAGTCTCAAGCCATGAATCAATTTGCGGTGCGCATGGAGCGATGGAATATGAAAAAAGATTCAGCCTACAAAGCCATGACAGCAATGCCTGCCGCCGATACTGCTGCAAAACGAAAGCTCAACGACTACATGACTAGGGAATACATTGCCTATTTGGGAGATCGTCAACAATTTGTGGCTGCTAATCAAAATTCCGCGGCCCTCATCGTTGCGCTGGTTTCCTTGGATGTAAACTCCGAATTTGATACTTGGTCATCCATACTCAATCAAATTGTCACAGGTTTCGGCGAAAGTCCTACCGTGAGGGAATACGTAACCTATGCCAACAATCTTGCCAAGCAAAAAGAAGAAGAAAAACGACAGGCCGAAAGCGCAGCGATGTTTGCTCCGGGAAAACCTGCACCAGACTTTGAAGAATTACTAACGGATCGTAAGACCAGCCTGAAACTTTCTTCTTTAAAAGGAAAATACGTGTTGATTGACTTTTGGGCATCTTGGTGCGGACCCTGTAGAAAAGAAAATCCGAATGTGGTAAAAACCTACAATAAATACAAAGATGATGGATTCACCGTTCTGAGCATCAGTTTGGATACAGATCAACAAAAATGGTTGGGTGCGATTCAAGCAGACGGACTCATTTGGCCAAATCACGTAAGCGACCTGGGCGGTTGGAACAGCAAAGTTTCGAGGCAATACAACGTCAGTAGCATTCCATTTACCATGCTTGTTGATGCAGAAGGAAACATTATACAAACGAATTTAAGGGGTCCTGCCCTTGAAAATAAACTTGCCGAAATATTTGGTCACTAACCCTATGCAAGTTTGTTATTTCGCATCTGATTTTCACCTAGGAGCACCAACGAAAGAACAATCTAAGGCTCGAGAACTCTCTATTATTCGCTGGTTAGACTATGCCGCCACCGATGCTACTGATATATATCTTGTGGGCGATGTGTTTGATTTTTGGTTTGAATATGCCGCCGTTATTCCCAAAGGATTTTCTCGCTTTTTTGGTAAACTCGCTGAATTGAGTGATCGCGGAATCCAACTCCATTTTTTTTACGGAAACCACGACATGTGGGTGAAGGACTATTTTAGCGAAGAATTTGGGATGAAGATTTATGCAAACCCCATAGAACTTTGCCTTTATAGTAAGCGGATTTACCTTGGGCATGGAGATGGCCTTGGTCCTGGAGATCGAGGATATAAATTAATCAAACTATTTTTACGAAGTTCCCTTTGTCAATGGGCATTTGCACGCATACACCCAAATTTTGGAATCGGATTAGCCCGTTTTTTCTCCGGAAAAAGTCGCGAAGGAACGGAACACGAACACCAATTCCTTGGCTTTGAAAAAGAATGGTTATATCAATTCGCTGAAACGAAACAACAGACCGATCCACACGACTATTATATTTTCGGTCACCGTCACCTTCCTTTTGCCCTACCAATAAACAAGGGAACCTATTACAACCTGGGTGAATGGATTACCTACCAAACATTCCTAAAAATAGATTCAGACCTTCCACAGTACTATCAGTGGGATGGGCACCAGGCAATATCGTATGACCCACCCTATGGAATCGCACAATAAGACGTATTCATTGGAAACACTGCCTCACTTGGTGGACCATATTCTTGGTTTACTCGAGGAGTATAAAGTGCTTGAATTTCATGGAGAAATGGGCGCAGGTAAAACCACCTTGATTCTTGAAATCCTCGCGCGTCTTGGGGTAAAGGACCTCGAAGGATCACCAACCTATAGCCTCATCCATGAATACCGCTTGGATCAGGACCTCAAAATATATCACATTGATGCTTTCCGAATTAATTCACCAGCAGAGGGATACGAATTAGGACTCGATGAGTTATTTCATGAAAATGCGTACTTTTTTGTGGAATGGGCTGAAAAAATCACTAATTTTCTACCTGAACGTCGGTTGGTCCTTACGATCACCCCGAATGCATCATTAACCCGAACATATTCCATAACCCATGATCACGGATCCTGAATTACTTAAATCGCTCTTGCATCAAGGGGCTCTCATGCCTCAAGAAGAAATGTTGGAAATCAAACGAAAGAAAGGACAACTTTTCATTGGAATACCCAAGGAAACCTCTTTTCAAGAGCGCAGAGTAGCCTTAGTTCCAGAGGCCGTATCGCTCCTTGTTGCGAACGGACATCGCGTGATGGTAGAAACAGGCGCCGGAGATGGCACCAATTTCACCGATACCGAATACAGTGAGGCCGGGGCGGAAATCTCCTACGAGAAGAAAGCCGTTTATTCCTGTGATATCATTTTTAAAGTGGCCCCACCATCCGAGGAGGAAATAGAATTAATGCCCGGGAATCAGACCTTTATTTCTGCGCTACAAATTTCAACCCAACCGAAAGTAATATTACAAAAACTCATGCACAAGAAAACCACCTGCATTGCATGGGACTATATCCGCGATGAAGAAGGCGTATTCTCAGTAGTGCGAACCATGGGTGAAATTGCAGGAAACACCTCCATTCTGATCGCAGGCGAAATACTTTCATCCTTTCCCCAAGGAAAAGGAATGATGTTGGGAGGCGTGGCAGGGGTTCAACCTACAGAGGTTGTTATTATTGGAGCAGGAACCGTGGGGGAATTCGCCACGAGAGCGGCCTTAGGTCTTGGTGCCTCAGTCAAGGTATTTGATAATTCTGTGGCGCGATTAAGAAGGTTGCAAATTGCCGTTGGGAATCGGGTGTTCACCTCCATTATTCAACCCAAGGTATTGGCGAAGGCAATACGCAGAGCTGATGTAGCAATTGGAGCCCTGCGCGCAACAATGGGACGCACTCCCTGTGTAGTTTCCGAAGAAATGGTGGAACAGATGAAAGAAGGATCCGTGGTGGTTGATGTAAGCATCGATCAAGGGGGCTGCTTTGAAACATCACGCGTTACCAATCACAATGCACCCACCTTTATTAAACACGGCGTAGTTCATTATTGCGTTCCCAATATTGCCTCGCGCGTATCTCGAACCGCATCGTTCGCCTTATCTAACATCTTCTCTCCCCTGTTATTAGACATCGGTGAAAAAGGAAGCATCGAGGACATCATTCGGTTTAAACCTGGATTTAAGGACGGCGTTTACATGTATAAAGGCGTATTAACCAATGAGGTTCTTGGCCATGTATTCGACCTAAATTACCAACCCATCGATTTACTGCTGCCACGCCTGTGATGACCCCACTTTCTTTTCCACCTACTCCCCTTTCTTTACGCAAGGTTGGAGAACAAATTCACGTGCAATGCCTAATACGCAAAAAATGGCTTGTACTCACCCCAGAAGAATGGGTTAGACAACACGTCATTGGTTATTTAGTGCACGTGAAAAACATTCCGTCAGGAAGTATCTCTGTTGAAAAAGCACTGACCTACCACCAGCGTTTGAAGCGGTGGGATATTGCAACCTTTGATGCTGAGGGTAATCCAAGTATGCTCATTGAATGCAAGCAACCCAAGGTCGCTTGTTCGGCCGAGGTTCTCGTTCAAATCAGTGCCTATCAAAAGATATTTCAGGCAAAAAAACTCGTAATCACGAATGGATTAAGGTGTCATGTATACCAAGGCGGAGATTGGAAGGAAGGAATCGAGGAGATATAAGGCGAGGCTAGTTTAAATTAATGCCCCATTGACCGGTTTTCATTTTGGCGTATTCACGTCCGATGTAGGCTAGTAAGATCCGCATGGAATCCATTGCCGCATCCGTTTCAGCGGTAATTTCTTGCTTTCTTAATTTCAACTGCAACTTCATATTCATGGCATGAAGGCATATTTCAATCGGATGGGCATTCACCAAGGTGGATTTACTGGCAAACTCCTGAATCGATGGAAGGGCATTTTCTACCAACACTTTATACTTCTCATCGATCATAATCTCAAGCAAGGTCCGATGTAACAGGGTTAACTCGGCAAATACTTCTTCCAATTCATAAAGATGTCCTTTTTGTGTTTTGCCAGAACGCTTTAACTCCTTACAAATGTCTTCATACCAGCGCTCATACTGATGTTGAAACGACGGATTAGGCAACACCGATGGAATCAAGGTTGTTTTTATCCGTTCAAAATCACAATGCATACTTCTAACAATATCCTCGATCTGGTACATATAGAGGAGATACTCAATGATGTTCTCCTTTCGTTTTTGTTCGGCAATGAGCATCTTACTTCAAATCTTTTTCTATGCTCGCTTGATTCTCATTCAAAAATCGAATAAAATCCGCGGTTACGTTCATTTTCTCGTTTATAAAATTCAATTGCCCTCCGGCGCCATGAATTAATAAGATATCAATGTGATTCTTTTCGCTGTACATTTTCCCGAGGGTTTCAATCTTCTTGGTAATGGCCTCCAATTTCTTGACGGATTCCTCTTCGATTTTAGCGGCTTGGGTTTGCTGATATTGCATTAATTCTTGCTCCATGATTTGCGCCTTTTGCTGAATCTGCATGATTTCATTTTGCGACAACAAGCCATTTCGTGCTTTTTCATCATTTCGTCGTACATAATCCTCCAACTCCTTGCCACGACGCTTCATTTCGGATTCAAAGAGTTTTTGTTTTCTGGTAATTACCTGGTCTTCTTTTTTGTAATAGTCAAAACGTTCTTTCAGACTGTCTTGGTGATAATAGGCAATCACCAAATTTTTATCATAGCGTGTAATCACGGTGGGGTTCTTATCCGCAGGATTTTGCTTGGTCTCTTTATTGCTGCATGATTGAAGCAACACACCCACCAATACTAAATAAAGTACTCTCATAACCATAAATTTAATGTAAGAATTTAGAAGCGTCTTCCCGCATCGAGAAAAAGCGTTGTAAACATGAGGACCAAAATTCCTGAGTTAGCTTGGAATCGAGCAAGGCCAAATCCGGGAGGTCGCTAACCGGAATTTTAAACAACTGCTCGTAGTGGTCTAAGGTAATCTTTAAAATATACTTTCCGTTATATTCATGAACTTGAACCAAATAATGACTGTGCGGAATTTCCTTGACTAGACGCATGACACAAATATAAAAATATCCCGCGTAGCACTTAAAAAAAGATGAGGCAGATACCATTTTAAAGGTATTTATTTAGAATCATTCTAAAATACCACTTTCAAGGTATTGAAATTGGTCCCTCTCCGAAGTTACTTTGCATAAAAAAAAGTTCATGAGATTCTCCATCCTTATTTGTACATCTTTTTTGTTCTCCATTCAATTACTTTATGCCCAAGATAGCCTCATCAATGCCATTACAACAGATGTCATTGTACGAAACTACCCTTTGAATAAGATTTTTCCAGACTCCATTTACGGCATGAACATCGTAGCAGGAAAGAAAATGGAAGTACTTTTTTTGAATGTTAGAGACATGGATTTATCCACAAACAATTACCGCCAAGTCTTTCGTAAAACCCCTGGAATCTTTGTTTCAGACCATGACGCTTCGGGCTTACAAACAAGCATATCTACCCGCGGATTGAGCGCCAATCGCTCCTGGGAGTTTAACATGCGACAAAACGGATATGACATCGCTGCCGATCCATCCGGGTATCCAGAGGCCTACTATAGTCCCACCCTCGATGGCGTAGCAAGCATAGAAGTATACCGTGGATCCTCTGCACTGCAATATGGCTCTCAATTTGGAGGAATGATCAACTACCAACTGAAGGATCAAATCGGTGAACGCCCACTTACTTATGAAGGATCTCACACTGCAGGTTCATTCGGCTTATTCAACAGTTTTAACGCCATAGGTGGGAAACAAGGGGCATGGACCTATTACGGATTTATGCATCACCGTCAAGCCCAAGGATTTCGAGCCAACAGCCAATACTTCACAAATACGTATTTTGGAAAACTCGGATATGCATGGAAACAGGGAAAAATCACGCTTGAATATACCAATAGCTCTTATTTAAACCAACAAGCTGGGGGCCTTCATGACACCATGGCCAGGCAACAAGCAGACACTTCATTGCGCAGCAGAAATTGGTTTGAATTGCCATGGAAAATGGCCTCGCTTCAATTGAAACATGCCTTTAATAATGGGTTGAATATCCATGCTACGCTGAATTATTTGTACGGTAACCGCAACAGTGTGGGTTACATGAAAGCCATTAACGTCGCAGACACGTTCAACACCGCTATAGGTTCGTATAATTTAAGGGATGTTGACAGAGACATTTACCACACCATATCCAGTGAAATACGCCTCTCAAAATCTTATAAACTTGGGGGGAAATCTCAGGTAATTAATGCTGGAATACGCTATTGCATGAGCAGTATCAATCGGCTACAGAAGGGAATCGGAACCGGCGGAAGCGACTTCGATTTATCCGTAACTGCCGATAACTATGGTCAAGTATATCAACGTGACCTTGATTTACAAACGCAAAACACTGCGATTTTCATGGAGAATTTATTCAGCATCGGTAAAAAAATAAGCATCATCCCTGGATTTCGTGCGGAAAGCCTTCAATCTTCCATGGAAGGGCGAACAAATCAAGTGCAGCAAGGGTACCTCCCCGACCTCTCGGCAGATCGATTGATTATATTAGGCGGTCTGAGCACAAGGTATGGCTTCATTAAAAAAAATAACCTAAATGCTACCCTGTACGCGAACGCCAATCAAAATTACCGACCAGTTATGTACAGTGAACTTCTTCCTTCTTCAACCACCGAGGTAGTAGATGCCAATATGACGGATGTAACGGGGTATAGCAGCGAACTTGGAATAAAGGGAAATTATGTGGTGCGTAAAACCGTACTTACCTACGACGTGAATGCCTTTTACATACGGTACAACAATAAAGTAGGAACCCTGCAGGTGAGTGGAAACCCGTTCAAAACAAACATAGGAGACTTGGAATCAAAAGGGCTAGAATTTTACACCGAACTAAGTTTTTTAAACCCATTCTCCACAGCGTATACGGAGCAACTGAGTTTTTACGTGAGTGGGACGCTGCAGGATGCGCGCTACAAACGGTGGGATAACCCGTCGATTGCCGGCAACGAAATCACATCGATCGTGGGTAAAAAAGCAGAATACGCCCCCTCAGAAATTATTCGTGCAGGGTTTGAATATAAATTGGGAATCTTTTCTGTGAATTACCAGTTCCAATATACCGCATCCTGTTTCACCGATGCATCCAATACCATCGAACCCAACGCTACCGCTACAATCGGAAGGCTTCCCGCATATCGAATGCATGACCTTGGAATGAATGTACAGTTATTTGAAAATTACCAATTTAAAGCAGGAGTAAATAACCTATTCAATGAAATAAGTCTAATTCGCCGCGTGGGTGGATACCCTGGACCTGGAGTACTCACGAATCAAGGGCGTTCAATTTATTTCACCTTAAGCATAAAAATTTAATAAGAAATGATCAGAATAGTAGGTGCTACTAAATTTTTTCATAAATTCGGCGTGTAAAACAATTTTTAAACGTGTCTAACCTGTTATGATCAGTATTTTCGTTGCCAAGCTTGACTTTGGTGTCGACAACGCACAATTGCGTTCGCTCTTTGAGCCCTACGGAAAAGTGAATAAAGCAACCGTAGCTATCGATAAGGAATCTGGTCGCTCTCGCGGCTTTGGTTTTGTTGAAATGGAGGATGAATCCGAGGGGTTGGCAGCGATTGAAGCCCTCGATGGTTTTTCTATCAATGGCCGAACCATTGCAGTAAAAAAAGCCGAAGATCGGGGCGACACCCGGAATCAAGGTCCAAGACCTGAGGCTCCTCGAAGAACGGAGGGTTACCAACCAGAAAATAAAAAACCTGCATCGGAAGGGTTCGTACCTACTCCCTTCGATCCAAATGCAATCGATCCTAGGAAAAAAATAATCCCGAAAGAAAAAGAACGAAAACCGGATGCAGAAGTAGACCGTTCAAAAAAACCAAAAATGGATGCCTATAAAAAAAGCGGAAAAAAAGACCGTTTTTTTGATGACGATGACGAAGATGATTTATCAGGAAGTTTGTTTTCGTTTGAGGACGAAGATGACGATGAGTAAATAACATTCCCAAGCATAAGGCCAATCCATCGATTGGCCTTTTTTTGTACTTTTGTATTCATGCCCGAAGCTTATTCCCACTTTCTTCAACACCCCGTATTTAAAGTCGTATCTGAACTCAGCTCCGCCCAGGACATTCCTGCCTATGTTATTGGCGGCTTCGTGCGAGATAGCCTCTTGGGACGACCCTGTAAAGATATAGACATAGTGGTGGTGGGAGATGGCCCTGCATTTGCTGCGCAAGTAGCCAACAAACTCAGGGTTAAGAACCTGTCCATATATAAACGCTACGGTACCGCTCATTTTCGATACAAAGACTTGGATGTTGAATTTGTTGGGGCACGGAAAGAATCATACACCGAAGACTCCAGAAATCCTGCCACCGTTCCTGGAACACTGCAAGATGATCAATTACGGCGAGATTTCACGGTAAACGCCTTGGCATTCAACCTGCATCAAACGCAATTTGGCGCGCTTGAAGATCCCTTTAATGGATTGAAAGATTTGGATCAGGGAATTCTGAGAACCCCACTTGATCCCGTAGTCACCTATTCAGACGACCCCCTGAGAATGATGCGTGCCATTCGATTTGCAACGCAGCTCAACTTTAGTATTGCTGGTCCTTCGCTTCAAGCCATCCAACAACAACACGAACGAATCTCTATTGTCTCCATGGAGCGGATTTCCACGGAATTGAATAAAATAGTAATGTCCGAAAAACCTTCTCGGGGATTTTATCTTTTAAAAGCGAGTGGACTTCTACCTCATATCTTCCCGGAAATGCTCGCACTGAGTGGGATTGAAACGGTCAACGGCCACAGCCATAAAGACAACTTCGACCACACCTTGGAGGTATTAGATAACATTTGCCTTCATACCGATAATCTTTGGCTTCGTTGGGCTGCCTTGATGCACGACATTGCTAAACCGCCAACTAAACGTTACGACCCAAACGTAGGTTGGACTTTTCACGGGCATGAAGAATTAGGGGCCCGCATGGTGCCGAAGATATTCAAACGATTAAAACTGCCTTTGGACGGAAAAATGAAATACGTTCAAAAACTCGTACGGCTTCATCTTCGCCCGATTGCACTTGTTAAAGGATCCGTTACGGATTCAGCAATTCGAAGATTATTGTCTGAAGCAGGTGACGACATCGATGACCTCATGACGCTCTGCAGTGCGGATATCACCTCAAAGAACGAATTCAAAGTAAAACGCTATCGAAATAACTATGAGTTGGTAGGTGAAAAGTTAAAGCACGTAGAGGAAAAGGATCGCATTCGAAATTTCCAACCTCCAGTCACTGGTGAGTATATCATGTCTTACTACGGGATTGGTCCTTGTGCAGCAATTGGCATAATAAAATCGGCCATCAAGGAGGCAATTTTAGAAGGAAAAATCGAAAATACCTTTGAAGATGCATCCAACGAAATGATAGCTCAGGCGAACCAACTTGGACTTGTTCCTGTTTCCTCTAAATAAATAACTTTGTAAAAAAAAATACATGCCCGGTTTAAAATTCAGAGTATTGTTAGATTCAGAGCACAACGACGAAGTTTTTCGCGATGTGCTTATTTCTAATGAAAGCAATTTCGAAGCGTTTTATCATGCAATCATGGCGGCTTTTGAGTTTAAGGGTGATCAAATGGCCAGTTTTTATGTATCTGACGATTCGTGGGATAAAGGTCATGAGATTAACCTCATGGACATGTCCTACGATGATGATGCGCTCGATGCTCCTGCCAATGTCATGAATAAAGCAATTTTGAAAGACTTCATAAGTGAGGCGGATCAAAAATTCATCTTAGTATATGATTTTATGCGGATGTGGATTTTTCTAATTGAACTCATTGGTCAAGAATCCGAAAATCCCGAGGAAGCGCAAACGATTCTAGCCATCGGAAGTGCCCCAAAGGAACATTCCAAGGAAGCCCTCGAAGAAGATTTTTTCGCCAGTGGTGGTGGATCCGAAATAGCAGGTGCAGGGGAAGAGGAAGACGATTTTGGATTTAACGATTATGACGATGATTATAACGAAGAAGATTTCACGGATTTCAATGAATACGAATACTAATGGCAACGCATGATCCAATTGGCTTGGCCATACAAGACTATATAAAGTCAAAAAAACCAGCAGACATTGTCGTAACGGCAGATTTATGCGACGACGATATCATTCCTGTGGAAGTGCTTTTTCGAACCTATGATGAAATGCCAACCCTAGAGCAAAAAGCAATGTCTATGTGCTGTGGTAAAATCCTAGACGTTGGCGCAGGAGCCGGTCCACACAGCATCTACCTAAGTGAGTTAGGGCATGAAATACAAGCCATTGATACCTCTCCGGGTGCAGTAAGCTACTTGAATTCTATGAACATTCCTGCACGTTGTGTGGATGTTAAAGACCTTCAGAATGAAACCTATGACACGCTTTTGTTGCTCATGAATGGGATTGGAATAGCAGGCACTAAAGAGAAGCTTCCTGATTTTTTATCTCACCTGAAAACACTCTTAAATCCTGGAGGTCAAATTTTGTGCGATTCCTCGGATGTCGCCTTTCTGTATGAAGAAGAAGATGGATCGTATTGGATGGATTTAAATGCCGCATATTACGGAAACTTTAAATTTCAACTGCATTACAAGAAGGCATCGACCGAAGTCTTTGAATGGTTGTATATTGATTATGAGAGTCTACATCAAATCGCAAGCTCGGTAGGATTCAAATGTAAACGACTCGAAATCGATGAACATCATTTTTTAGCACAATTATCCTTGCAATGAATTAAAACACAATGTGTATTTTTGTGATCAAATAAAAACATAACCATGAGTGTACTGGTAAATAAATCGTCTAAAGTTATAGTTCAAGGTTTTACAGGCAGTGAAGGAACCTTTCACGCCGGTCAAATGATTGAATATGGTACGAATGTCGTTGGAGGAGTTACTCCCGGTAAAGGAGGATCAACCCATCTAGACAGACCAGTATTTAATACAGTGAGTGATGCAGTAACTAATACAGGAGCTGACGTATCCATAATTTTTGTGCCGCCTGCCTTTGCAGCCGATGCAATTATGGAAGCAGCAGAAGCAGGAATTAAAGTGATCGTTTGTATCACAGAAGGCATTCCTGTGAAAGACATGGTTAACGCTAAAGAATACATCAAAGGCTTCGATTGTCGCTTGATTGGTCCCAACTGCCCAGGAGTAATTACCGCAGGCGAAGCGAAAGTAGGAATTATGCCTGGTTTTGTTTTTAAGACAGGTAAAATTGGAATCGTTTCTAAATCAGGAACCCTTACTTACGAAGCAGCAGACCAAGTAGCGAAAGCAGGCCTTGGAATCACTACAGCCATTGGAATTGGTGGAGATCCAATCATTGGAACAACCACCAAAGAAGCCGTTGAATTATTGATGAACGATCCGGAAACGGAGGGCATTGTAATGATTGGTGAGATTGGTGGAAACTTAGAAGCCATTGCAGCGCGCTGGATCAAAGAACATGGCACCAAGCCAGTAGTTGGCTTCATCGCCGGCGAAACTGCTCCTAAAGGACGAACCATGGGTCATGCCGGTGCTATTGTTGGCGGAACGGATGATACCGCAGAAGCTAAAAAACGCATCATGCGTGAGTGTGGAATTCATGTGGTAGATTCACCAGCACAAATCGGCATTAAAATGGCAGAGGTAATGGGAGTAACGGCCTAAGCTAAAAAAATACCCCTTACCTTAAATTGTTCTTACGAAGGATATCACCTGCAGAAATTTTTAATTCCAAAACTCCCAAATCAAGCCCAGCTGCAATTGCCAGCTTGGTATTGGAAAATGGGTATATAACGGTTGTGCGCGATTCATCCATAAGGAACCCAAATTAGCTCCGGAAACGAACAATCTAAACGTTTTTACCTTAAACCCTAAGGTGGCAGACACGTTGTGGTAGGCGAAAGAGGTTGACCCTGATGGGATGAATTGCATGACAAGTAACTGTGGATCTATGGCAAGCGGCGTATACCTATTTACGTATTGATAACTAAGGGTTGAAAATAGATACAGGTTTTTAGTTTTAGATACAAATCCATCGTATCCAATACGTCCCCCAGCAATGAGGTTGGGAAAAACCGCATTTTTCATAATTAGGTAGCGAACCATCGGACTTAAGGTCAGACCGCGAAAAGATTTCTTTACACACAATTCAAGCACTGCTAAGCTTCTACTTGATTCCGTTGAGTTTTGAATCCATGACGTTCCATTAAACTGATACACATTTTGCGTAAGCAGTCCACTGGCTCGAAGTTCATACGAAAACCCCGCAACTGATCCTTCTACTTCCCCCTTTACTTGCAGCAGGCCTTGCAATCCCGGATTTTGCATCTGATACTGAAGCGTATTTCCGTAATAAAAGCGCTGCAATACGTCAGGCGCAATATTTCCTTGAAAAGCACTGATTTGCACTTGATGCCCTCTCGAAATTGGACCTTTTGCATTTAAACCGATTTGAATGGCTCCAAAACCGCCACGGATATTCTGTGCCAATCGCGCAGACAACAACCAAGAACTCAAGGAAACGGAAAAATCACTTAACACCCCAACTTCTAAGGTATCGCGTTGCGCACCGGCCATTCGCATTCGCCAATAATCACTGACCAAAGCAGCGGTTACCGAAAAATTTGTCCCGGAAAAACCGAAGCCCAATTGATGCGTTGTACTCACACGTTCGTATCGATCGAGGGTATTACTGGAATCATAGTAAATGTTCGGGTACAGCCCAGAGAGTGTGTCTTGTTCTCCGTAAATTCTGCGTTGAAGGGCAAGCGTACTTCGATGAATTAGACCTAAAAACAGGGTTGAATCATCTAATAAATCCATGGATTGCTGCCATGAAATACGCTGCATCCGCCAATTAGAATTACAACTGTCTTTGCGCACAGGAATCAACGCTAACGGAAAACTGGCAGCCAACGAATCCACCTGAATTCCACCCGAAAACTGACGTTGGTCGGACAATCCTTCGGCCGTAAGTTTAGTCTGGTACCGTTTACCAACCTTGGCAATATCAAACCGATAATTACGCTGTTTCCATGCATTATTTCGCAAAAAGGCATTGGATCCATGACCTTCGTAATGGATGTTTAAGAGCCAAGCATGTGCAAAGGATTGTGCGTATGCAAACTTCAGATGCTGACTTCCCTGCGTACCAAATCCATAGGCAAATCCCATCAAAGGCAGGGCAGTAAAACGAATGGCTTGTTCAGAAAATGTATGCGGATGCAGCAAGGCACCTAAGGGTCGATATGCAACAAGCGGATCCATGAATACGCCTCCTTGCAAACCGAGCGCGGGGAGGGTGGAACGGCTTGAGCTTGTGAAGTGCTCAATGGAATCAACGGTACTTAAAAAGGAAGTGTTCGGTAGAATTGTGTCTATTAAAAGACCCTGGGCCACACCATTAGGCCCAAAAAACAACATAAAACATGCAAGAACCGCATGGATTTTCATAGGACAAACATACAAAAAAGGGGGCTAATGCCCCCACATGTTATGGTATATTCGCAAGGGTATTACGCCAAGGAATTGATGCGTACTTGTAACCCTGACTTAAGGTTAGACGCTTTATTTTTATGAATCACGTTTCGTTTCGCAAGTTTATCCAACATCGATGAAACTGTTGGAAACAGGGTAAGTGCCTCTGCCTTGTCTGTTAATCCACGCAGTTTACGAACCGCGTTACGTACAGTTTTGTGTTGATACTTGTTCAACGTACGCTTCGCTTCGTTGGAACGGATTCTTTTAATTGCCGATTTGTGATTTGCCATAGCTTTATTTAATTAACATTTTTTTTTGCAGCCCATAGGAGAATCGAAC
>DBCM01000031.1:25254-57236 GCA_002293045.1 Flavobacteriales bacterium UBA958
GCAGCCCATAGGAGAATCGAACTCCTGTTTCCAGGATGAAAACCTGGCGTCCTGACCACTAGACGAATGGGCCAATAAAAATACCCCAAATTTGGGAGTGCAAATATACAGCTAAAAACTATACGGGCAAAGCCTCGAATTGAATTTTTTAAGAAATATCTGTATCCTCAGAGCGCATCTTAAACCCGAGACGTTTTCCGGTTTGTAATTTCAGGGTTTCTCCCATGTAATGCATTTGATTCACAGTGATCTCATCTTGAATTTCGTAAGGAGGAATGAACAAATCAAAGGACAAGGCGTAGGCAAAGGTCATTTGCACTACCAAGGAACAAATATCATCATTCCATACATGGCGCTCTGTATCTCTGAAAATTCCAGATAATTGGGTTCTTCCTTCAATAAAAAAGTGTTTTTCATGGTTCACAAACAAGCGCGAAATTAAATACCCAGAATCATCCAAGCGGTTTTGAATTAAGGATTCAGCTAAGAAGTTATACATGTAAATCACCCCAAAATACCCGCGCTGATCATTTTGCTGAAAATACCCTGTTCCCCAAAGCGGATTGTGGTCTGGCAAGCGAAAAACATTGTGATGCAAAGAAAACACCAATACATCGCTCCCAATATACACATGGATTTCATAATCTCCGCGCTCTTTATAGTGCAACCGAACACGTTCATCAGGAACGATGGCACGCAAAGCAACTAGCTCGGATTTTATGGTTTCTTTTAAGTTCAAAAAAACCGATTCTGCATCTTCTGCAATGTCTTGTTTTAAAGCTGCCTTGTTTTGTAATAACTGGGTGAGTTGGAGACGATTTTGTTCTTTGGGTGTAACTTTTTCTTGCTTTGCCATGTGCTAATTTTTACAAACATACGGATGATTTTGAGTAATTTCAAACCCAAATCATGAATCAATCCGCATTTACATACGTCTCAAAAGTTAGCGGCTTGTTTTTACTTTTTCTGTTCCTTTTTCACGCACAATCATTCATTCTAAAAGGGTCTACCCTGCCCCTTGAAGGCATTTCGCTCCAATATGCCTTGCGATTTGATGTTAGCATGACCGCCTATCTGAGTCTCCCGCTCCTTGCGCTCGCCTTTTTAATTACACTTTTGAAGGTAAAGCGGGATATGATCCTGCTAAAAACTCTTGCCATACTTGAGTTTTTATTTATACTAATTCCAGAATCCTGGGACCTTATTTATCTGAACTACGCTGCCAAACGTGCCACTTTTGACGTTTATGCGTTCTATATTTCCGGACAAGATCAAGACCAATTTCTGTCGCTTTTTGGTCGATTTTGGCATGTCCTCGTGTTTGCGCTCTCTTACCTCCTGCTGTTCTATTTTCTTTTAAATCGGGTAAGTCGCTTACCGCTCAGAAAAAGTAAACCCATTCCAACAAGTATAAGCTTTTTGATTTATGGATGTTTCGCCTTCATACTTGCCAGAAATAGTTTTGGTCCCAAGCCGCTCGGTGTGGCAGATGCACTTGTTGTAAAAGACCCGATTGCTGCGCAACTCACCTTGAATTCACCTTTTGTAGTATTAAAAACCGTACAAAACAAGGCCTTGCCACCTACCCGTTTTTTACCTGAAAACATAGAAAAACAATACGTGAATCCTCATCTAAATCTATCAAGCCGGGGTCAGGAAGCGCGCTATAATTTGATGTTTATTATTGTAGAAAGCCTCGGCAATAAACAACTCTTTCAAACCGTTCACGGTTGTCGCCTCACCCCGTTTATGGATTCACTGGCCAATCACCAAGAGAACCGTCTGGGCAGCCATGGACTTGCAGAAGGAAAAACATCCATTGAATGTCTCCCAGCCATGTTTGCCGGCATCCCCTCGTTGCTGGAAACGCCTTACATTTTAAGCAATTTTAGCACCAATCAACTGACGGGCTTCCCTCGTGTATGCAATGAAAAAGGCTATGCCACCTATTTCGTTCACGGAGCAACACGCGGCTCCATGCGATTTGATGCAATGGCCAATGCGCTTGGGTTTCAAGAGCAATGGTACCGAAATGAGCTGGCTTCGCGACCATCAGACTTGGGCAGTTGGGGAGTGCATGACCATGCCGTATTCAAGCAGCTCAGTAAAAAAATACCCAAAATAAAACAACCGTTTATGATGACGGTATTTACCTTGTCAACCCATGAACCTTATGACATTCCAATATCCCTGAAACGTAACTATCCCAAGTTGAGCAAAGAAGAACGGTCTTATCGCTTTATCGACGATCAGCTTCGGTTGTTTTTTTCAAAAAATAGCAGAAAATCATGGTTCAAAAACACAGTTTTTGTCATTACAGGAGACCATACCCCGGTGCATTTAGATAATGCTCAATATCAAATCTCTGACTACTATTCCGTACCGATTCTGGTCAGTATTCCAAACGAATTCAAAGGAAGCTTGGCTGTTCGGGAGCAACAAGACTTAGTTCCTGCGCTGTGTAGTGCGATGCAATGGAAAACCGAGCTTTATTCCTATTACAACCCGAAGGATGCAGACGTAATTCGATATCTCAATGGGATCTTTTACATTTGGAATGATGCATATGAACTTCAATTCAATGAAGCGACGAAAACATGGCGAATCCGTTTAAAAAAGTTAAAAAAAGCATCGGATACTGATAAAAAAGTACTATATTTGAATATAGAAGCCACTAAAGCGAAATTCCTATCCCTACTGCAACGTTTTAGAAGAGACTTACGTTTGAACAAAACACACCGATGAAAGAGCGCATTTGGTTTATTGTAAATCCAATTTCAGGAGGCCGTAAAAAAGCGGAACTTCCCCAGCTGATTGCTGCTCATTTGAATCACGATAAGTTTAACTACGAAATCAAACATACGGAACATAAAGGCCATGCCATTGAAATCGCGAAAGAAGCGGTCACTATGGGGATAGAAATTGTTTGTGCTGTGGGTGGTGATGGTTCCGTTCATGAAGTTGGGACCACATTAATTGGATCTAATACACAATTGGCAATTATTCCACTGGGTTCTGGAAATGGCCTGGCGCGCCACATGAAAATCCCATTAAAAATAAAGGAGGCACTTGAATGCATCAATTCAGGGAACATCATTGAAATGGATACCTTAAAAGTGAATAATAAACCCATTTTAGGATTCGGTGGATACGGATTTGATGCCTTGATTGCAAAGAAGTTCGAAGGTTCTAAAAAACGCGGATTTATCTCCTACATCAAGATCGTGCTTCGCGAAATTTTCAAGTACAATCCAATCAATGTTTCTATTGATGCGAATGGTCAAGTGCGAAAATTACCCGTGATGCTATGCACCATTGCAAATACCTCTGAGCTTGGCAACGGATTTAAAGTATCCCCCACCTCCGACGCCACCGATGGAAAATTTGAAGTGGTTATTCTTAAGCCGTTTTCTTTTTGGAATATTCCCGCCATGTTGTATCGTTATTTCTCGGGAAGAACAGACTACAGTGGATTAACCGAAACGATTAAGACAGACCATGCCACCCTAGTACTTCCACATTCCTACGGTCAAATTGATGGTGAACCTATCTCTTCCGGGAAAAAAGTACACGTGGATGTTGTACCGCGAAGTCTTCGCATTATTGTAAAATAACATGAACTTTATCGATTGGGATCTCCCAGAAATTCTAATTCGGCTTAATGCCTTAACTGCCGATAAAAAACCACATTGGGGTAATTTTAGCGCCCAACAAATGATAGAACATCTAGCGAATGGATTGTCACTTTCCAGAGGTGCGGTTAACTTACCCATGGAAGTATCCGATGAAAAAGCCTTGCAGTCAAAGCCGTTTTTATACACCGACAAACCCTTTGGAAAAGATATTAGAGTGGGATTTGTTAATTCGGAAAAGCCTTTGGTTTTTGAGGAATTGGAACTGGCTGTAGATGCCTTTATTGAGGAATTTATAGCCTTCGACGAATACTATGAATCCCACCCTGAAGCAATCCATTCCCACCCCTACTTTGGACCCCTAAATCATGAGGAATGGATATTACTCCACCGAAAACATATCAATCACCACCTCGAACAGTTTGGGCTTTGATTGGCTGAAAATTAGCAATTTATAACAAGCCCATTCCAAGGATTTACACTGACATTGGTTTTCGTTCTTAGAACATATCCCTTAACTGCGCCCCGAATGAAACATGTATTCACCTCAGCTACAGTCACTTTTGCCCTTGCGCTTTGCACCTTAATGTCATGTCAACAAGAAAAGCAAAGGGCGTCAGAAGAGATCGCTTCACCCACGAAACCCGAAGCAGTTGTTGACAGTTTAATGGAAGGCGACATGCTGTTTCAAATCTCAACCTCGGGTCAAGGCAAAGCCATTCAGCTAGCCACCAACTCACCTTACTCACATTGTGGAATTTTGTTCAGAGACAATAACCAATGGATGGTCTTTGAAGGCGTACAACCGGTAAAAAAAACAAAACTCTCTGATTGGATTTATCGAGGAGAGGGTCACCACTATGTAAGTAAACGGCATAAGGATGCCGCTTCCCTATTAACGAAGGCTGTGAAAGATAAAATGAAAGAAGAGGCGAAAAAACTCGTGGGAAAGAATTACGATTTAACCTTTGAGTGGAATGACGACCGCATCTACTGTTCAGAGCTGGTGTATAAAATATATCAGCGAGGTGCGGGTATCGAAGTAGGTAAACTTCAAAAATTACGCGAATTCGATCTTTCAAATCCAATTGTTAAAGCCAAACTAGTGGAGCGCTATGGAACGAAAATACCGTTGGATGAGCCCGTAATTTCTCCCGGAGCGATTTTTTCAGACACCAACTTAGTGGAAATTCTAAGCGAATAAAAAAATCCCTCAGAAGAGGGATTCAAACAAAACAACCAATCAAAACCAATTAAATTTCAGTAACCACTTGGTGTTGGTCCATTAATTTTCTCAAATTAATGAGTGCGTAGCGCATACGACCTAAGGCTGTATTTATGCTGATGTCTTCCATTTCCGCAATTTCTTTAAACGATAAATCTTGATACAAGCGCTGATAAATAATTTCCTTTTGAGCGACTGGCAATTCATCTAAGAAACGAACCACTTGGGTTTCTAATTCTTCCTTACAGGTTATCTGAAGTACATTTAAATCGTCATTAGACAAGCGACTAAATACAGAATAATCTTCCGATGCAGAGCGAGTTTCAGAAAGGAATCGCACCTTTTTATTCTTACGGAATCCATCGATAATCAAGTTGTGGGCGATCCGCAAAACCCAGGGTAAAAATTTCCCTTCTTCGTTGTAGTTTCCACCTTTGAGGGTAACAATCACCTTCATGAAGGTATCCTGAAAATAATCATTAGCCAACTCGGGGTCTTTAACTTTAGATAAAATAAATCGGTAAACACGGTCTTTGTGACGTGTGATTAATAGTTCAAACGCTTTTTCGTTTCCGTTAACATACAGCTTTACTAGCTCTTGATCTCCTAATGATACTATCGACATAATTTACAGTTAATCCAAGAATTTGGGGTTAAGTAAATTTGGTGTCTATAGGCGAGCTGTTTTAGATTTGTAAAACGTAAAAGTAAAGATTTCTTGTGTAACTACCTCATCAATTAACTTTTCACTACTTTCATCGAAAATTCATAGGCTTATGTCGAATAATGTATTTTGGATCGGATTGGTCACCCTGTTGGGATTTCCAATCCTTGGTTATTTCTTGAGCTTTGGCCTTGATTTTACGCATGTGGTCGAATTTCTTAATGTTTCCTCATTTACCATAATTCCTGTAGGTTATGGACTCATGTTTGGATTTTCTTACGCCTTCCTTGCCCTACTATTTATGAATGCTCCCATATTTGATTCCTTAGGAAACCGGATGGAACATCTTATGAAACAACTTAAGCTTACCGTGGTTAAAGGTTTGTTCTTATCGGTTTGTGCAGGCATTGGCGAAGAATTATTGTTTAGAGCCTCCATCCAACCCTACCTGGGAATTTGGATTACATCCATTCTCTTTGTCGCCATTCATGGCTACCTAAACCCCTGGAACTGGAAGTTTAGTTTGTATGGAATCATTATTCTCCCCTTTATTATTTTACTCTCCTATGGCTATGAACTGTTTGGACTGTGGTTCGCCATCATGGCACACACCGCCTATGATGCCGTGCTGTTTACCAATATTGTAACGAACAAAGACGAACCTCTTTAATCAGATAGCCGTTGCTTTTTCTTAATTTTACCCTGTGAAAGCCTTACGGTCGCCTTTTTTCCTTGGATACTTGCTTGTGTTGAGCGCTTGCCTCTTGACCCTGTTACTGAACGAAAAAATCCCGCTTCAACTCGCGACGAATCAACTACACCAGCCCGTTTTGGATGCCATCATGCCTTACCTCACGATGCTTGGCGATGGGATTTTTGTTCTTTTACTCGGCGTAGTATGCTTGCTTTTCGTTAATCGCAGCACTGGGTGGCTCATCATACTTAGCTACTTATTTTCTTCCTTAATTGTTCAATTCAGCAAACATGTCCTTTTTCCTGACGCCATGCGTCCCTATTTCTATTTAAAATCCATTCCAAGTTTTCATGCCATTCCTGATTTTCTGTACTATGAATACCACAGTTTTCCATCCGGACATACCGCCAGTGCCTTTGCGCTCGCGACCTTGTTGAGTTTTTCAGTTAAAAACAAACCCATCGCTGCTCTTGGTTTATTGGGTGCGGCTTGTCTTGTGGGGTTCTCAAGAACCTATCTTTCACAACATTTTCTGGTAGATGTCTGCGTAGGTTCACTGATTGGCGTATCCAGTGTGTACCTGCTACAAGCGGCCATTCCAACGGCATGGTTTAAAACGCAAACACCCTATATATCGCGATGAATACTAAAACCATAGGAATTGCGATCGGGGTATGCATCCTTCTGTTTGTCCCTTTTTTAGGCCGTGTACATCTCTTTGATTGGGACGAAATAAATTTTGCGGAATGTGCACGAGAAATGGTTACGAGTGGGAACTATTCCACCGTTACCATTGACTATCTTCCCTTCTGGGAAAAACCTCCCTTATTCATCTGGATGCAGGCGATTTCCATGAAAATTTTCGGAATCAACGAATTCGCAGCGCGCTTTCCAAATGTACTTGCTGCCTTTTTCACCACCCTCACCTTAATTTACCATGGAACTCAACACCAAAATCGAAAATTTGGATATTGGTGGGCTGCCTTTTACCTCGGTTCTTTTTTACCGAACATGTACTTCCATTCCGGAATTATTGATCCTTGGTTTAACTTATTTATTTTTAATTCCATTGCCTTTTATTACCTCGGAACAACGAAACAGCGGATTCATGAATTCCTTTTTGCAGGGTTGTTCGCTGGACTTGCCGTAATGACCAAAGGTCCCGTGGCCATTCTGCTCATTGGGGCTTCTGTTTTCTTATTCCATCTGTTAACCAAATTCAAATCCTTTCCGAAGTTCACCTTTATTTCCGTTACACTAATCGCTACGCTAATCATTAGTTTGTTATGGTTCATTTTACTTTGGATTAGTGGAAATAAAGCCATCATTACCCAATTTTTAGATTATCAAGTGCGCTTATTCGAAACGAAAGATGCGGGACACGGCGGTCCGATTTACTACCATTGGCTCGTATTATTGCTCGGATGTTTTCCTGCCTCCTTCTTTGCCCTTGGCAGTTTCTTTTCCAAAAAATCTTACCAAAATCCATTCAACACCATCGTCCTTATTTCAGGAATTTTCACCTTAGTGCTCTTCTCCATCGTTCAAACCAAGATCATTCACTATTCGTCGTTTTGTTATTTCTTTATCACCTATTTCGCTGCATTAACGGTTTCGCAAGCAGAGAAACCAAGCATCCGGAGTATTTGGTCTACAATCAGTTACCTTTTATTCATTTCAATAGGGATGGGAATCCTCGTTTACATGCAGGTGTTTGGAGAAGGAATCACCCAGCTTATTACCATCAAGGATCCCTTCGCATTAGCTAATTTAAGTGCGGACGAACCCTGGAGACTTATAGATTTTATTCCCGTATTGGTGTGGCTTAGTGCCGCAGGAGTGAGCATTTATTTCATGCGTACCCAACGAATTCAACAAGCGATTCAAACCTTATTAATTGCGGTACCGATCGGAATTCTTTGCATCCAAGCCACAATCTTACCACACATTGAACAATACACGCAGCGTGCAGCGATTACCTTCTACGAAAAACAAGCACCTAAGAATGTGTATTTAATCCCCCTCGGATTTAAATCCTATGCGCATTTATTTTACGGGCAAATTAAACCGCATCAAAATAACAATCGCTTCAACGAAGCGTGGGTTTGTTCTGATTCAACCGATTTACCCGTATACTATGTGGCGCGCATTCCCATGCATGAAAACTATTTAAAAGCCTACCCGAACCTCAAGAAATTATACATGAAAAACGGGTTTGTTTTTCTCACTCAAAAAAAGAACTTAAGTTTGAATTCTAAAGATAAATAACACCATGCCACATATTTCAGAAAAAGCCCAAATCGTACCTGCCTCACCCATTCGTAAGTTAGTTCCGTTTGCAGAGGCCGCTAAAAAAGCCGGAAAAACGGTATACCATTTAAACATTGGTCAACCAGACATTCAAACACCAGATGCCGCCCTTCAAGCGATCCATAATTTTGATGAGAAGGTGCTAGAATATAGTCATTCGGCGGGTATTGAAAGTTATCGCATTAAACTTTCTGCATCGTATAAAGCGCAGGGTATTCCGGTTGAAACTGAAGATATTCTTATTACCACCGGAGGATCCGAAGCCTTGATTTTTGCGATGCTGTGCACCTGTAATCCAGGCGACGAGGTCATTATCCCTGAACCCTTTTATGCAAATTACAACAGCTTTGCGGTAACCGCAGGAGTAAAGGTTGTTCCTGTTACAGCGAACATCGAAGATGGGTTTGCCTTACCTGCGATGGAAGAAATTGAAGCTAAAATTACACCGCGAACCAAGGGTATTATTATCTGTAATCCGGGCAATCCAACGGGATATTTATACTCCAAAGCAGAATTGGAAGCCTTGGCAGCCATTGTAAAAAAGCATGACTTATTCCTCTATGCAGACGAGGTGTACCGTGAATTTTGCTATGATGGGGCGCAACCGCATTCGGTATTAAATTTACCTGGACTGGAAGCACATGTATTGATGATCGATTCCGTTTCAAAACGATATTCCATGTGTGGTGCACGCATTGGTGCGCTCATTAGCAAGAATAAAGAAGTGATGGCCGCAGCCCTTAAGTTTGGTCAAGCACGGCTCTCTCCGCCCACCATTGATCAAGTAGCTGCAGAAGCGGCTCTTTCTACGCCACAATCCTATTTTGATGAAGTGGTAGATGAATACGTCGCGCGCAGAAACATTATGGTAGACGGCTTGAACGCTATACCCGGCGTATTTTGTCCGAAACCAAAAGGAGCATTTTATTGCGTGGCACGATTCCCAGTGGACGATGCCGAAAAGTTCTGTCAATGGTTATTAGAGTCCTTCTCTTTTGAAGGACAAACCGTCATGATGGCGCCTGCCAATGGGTTCTACTCTACCCCGGGTGCTGGGAAAAATGAAGCACGCATTGCCTATGTCTTAAATCAAGATGCGCTACGAAAGGCGGTAGATTGCTTGCGTGTGGCATTAGAAGAATATCCAAGAACTATCCGATGAACACCGTTGGGGAATATATAGATTCCATCGAAGAAGGTCCAAGAAAGGAGGTATTCCTTCAATTTAGAGAGGTCATCGCTTCCAAGCTACCTGAGGGCTTTGAAGAAACCATGAACTATGGAATGATTGGGTATGTGGTTCCGCACGCCTTGTATCCAAAAGGTTATCACTGCTCACCCGAACTCCCCTTGCCTTTTGTGAATTTGGTCATTCGAAAGGACATCATCACCTTTTACCACATGGGCTTGTATGCCGATCCAAGGATGTTGTCCTGGTTTGAGGCGGAATATATGAAGGAAACTGGCAAAAAACCCGACATGGGCAAAAGCTGCATACGGTTTAAGAAGACCACTCCGATTCCCTTTACCTTGATTGGCGAATTGATGCAAAAAATTTCACCTGCACAATGGATAGAACGCTATGAAGCGGCATTTGTGAAGAAGTGAGGAAAGGTGAATTCCGTAATGAAAACCATTTATTTCTTCTTTTTGCCTCTGTCATTTTTGTTCGTTACAAAGGTTCATGCCCAGCAATACATCGAGTACCATCGCCAAATGAATCGAATCGACGAGGACATCCTAAAAAATGAACTAGCATCGGCTCTCATTAGATTTGACAGCATCTATTATCGTTATGATTTTATCTTTGCTAGGCATTGCTTTAAAGCCTTACAAATAAGCTGTGAAACCAAAGATTCATTACGAGCGAATCAATGGTTAGAAAAAGCCTTTATTCAAGGCGTTCCATTGTGGATGATTCGGAATAATGAAATCACCAAAAATTGCCTTTTCTACAGCACAACTTCGGCTACAATACAAGGATATGACAGCCTAAGAAACTTGTATACAAAAGCCATAGATACTTCCCTACGAAAACAAATAGATAGCTTAATTGAAATAGATCAATACTACACGAGAAAAGTGAATGATGGCTTCGTATTAACAAGGTATACATACCACGCAATACGATGGCTAAGAAACAATAAAAAACAAGTAGAAATTCTCAAGAAAATAATCGAAAATAAAGGATATCCCGGTGAGAAGATTATTGGATTACCCTTAACAATGAACGATTCCATTCTTAGTTCAAATCGCTTTTATAAAGAAGGACCTTGGTTAAGAGAAACACATGCATATATCATGTTCATACACTATTATAGCAATCCAAGGCCAGATATGAATAACAGATTTGTTGAACAAATTATGGAAGGTAATTTACTCCCATATCAATTTGGTGCATTCAATGATTTCTTAGCACGATGGGGGAAAAAAAGGTACCGTTCAACTTACTATGACGTTTGGCATAAAGACCCAAATAGAGCCAATGAAGTAGCAATTCTTAACAGAAGATATGCCATCGGATTGAATACGCTTAAGCAGCAAAATCTTATTGAAAACCTTAGCGATAGCCGACGGAAAGACAAGACCATGAACCGTTCAATTATATTAGACTAGGTTATAGTAACCGATTTTGAACTTTTCATTTTTTTGATCCATAATTTTGATATTACTAACCCTCTGCGAATTCATTTAATCAATTCGTATATTCGTGCATGGTTAACAAACCTACGCTTACACAGCCAAATCGATGTGCTTGAGGAAGGTTTGTGAGGGTTATAAGTAAGTAAGTTAGCGGCAAGAATAAAACACAACATAACATGACACAACCGTATTTCACCGATCAATCCTTCGTACGCATCAATAGCCTTAACCAAGGAACCTATGAACACTGTGAATTCATGGGCTGTGATTTTTCCAACCTAGACCTCTCGGCGTTTGTGTTTAGCGATTGTAGGTTTAACGACTGCAATTTGAGCATGGCAAAACTTAATAATACCGGATTTAAAGACGTCAACTTTACTACCTGTAAACTACTCGGACTTCGCTTCGATGACTGCAATGCCTTTGGATTTGCCGTGACCTTTGACACCTGTATTTTAAATCATTGTTCTTTTTACAAAACCAAGCTTACTAACACACGATTCACTCAATGTCAGGTGCATGAAGTAGAATTTACCGAGGCAGACTTACATAGCGCAATCTTTGATGCATGCGATTTACACTTTTCAACGTTTGAACGAACGAACCTTGAAAAAGCCGATTTCCGCACCGCTGTTAATTTCTCCATTAATCCTACCCTCAACCGAATAAAGAACGCGAAATTCTCTCACGATAGGCTAGCGGGGCTATTAGACTCCTTTTCTATTGTAATCGAATAAGATATTTATTCCATGAATGCAGAAATTAGCGCATACAATACCCTCCTATCCCCACAAGATCAAGAACTTTGTGATTTTTTGGCGCAACATATCGACCGTGAATTAACTAATTCTGAATCCAAAATATGGCACCGCCATCCCGTATGGTTCCTTCAGGAAAACCCCATCGTAGGCTACACCAAACAAAAAAAAGGAATTCGACTCATGTTTTGGAGTGGCGCAGATTTTAACGAAGAATCCTTACCTGTACGTGGAGCTAAATTTAAAGACGCTTCCGTGTTTTTCAATCATATCGATGAAATCAACCCCGAAGCCTTAACCCGCTGGATTCAAAAATCAGTCACCATTCAATGGGACTATAAAAACATCGTCAAACGCAAAGGCAAACTGAAACGAATCAGCTAACTCGCTATTTTAACATTTTTTTGTATCTTTCTTGGCCAATTCAATGTCTATGAAGAATCTACTACTCGCTATAATCCTACTCCCATTCCTCGTTTTCTCTCAGGCCACCATCCAAGTAAAAGTACTCAGCGTACAAACTTTGGCGAATGTGGACTGCGACGGCTTATTTCTTGGGAATTCAGACTTTGTTTGGGAATTTACTGGAACCGACAATACCCTTGGTTTAACCAACAACAACCCTGCCCTATTCGGGATTTTCGGGTTTAACTATGGGTATAAAAACAACGACAACGGCGCCTACACCATGAGCACCCCCGGAGGTACCTTCTCTCCAAACAGCGGCTTATTCTTCAACCACAATTACCTCTGCGTTAATGATGTTCCAACAAGCATTAACCTCGCGTGGGAAGCCTATGAAAACGACGACGCGGGGAACTATGACGTACTCGGTTTAACGGATGGCCAAACTGGCTTGCAAAATGTTACCATGCCTGTACCTGCCGCTGTTGGTATTTTAAATTATTCCTTCACCGCGGCCAGTCAAGACGGTGGATGTGCGCAAGTTTATACCATCAATTTGCAAGTAGAGCGACTACCCCTGGTGGTTAACTACATGCAAGACAATATTTGTGCAGCACAGCAATTAACCCTTAATACCACATACACCTACGGGTTCTGTAACGCCACCTTAGAGCCTAATGAGCCGGCAGCTGCTGATGTACAGAATGCAGGGTCCCTGTGGGCAAAGTTTGTTGCACCCGCGTCCGGAAGCGTAAATATTACCAGTGATTTAGGCGGCACCGACATTGGTACTTATTTCCAAGTGTATCACGCAGCCGATGGCATGAATTGCACCGACGGGATTCATGTGGTTACCGGTCAAACCATTAAAAACAAGTTTGAATACCTTTCCCACATTGATTTCTCCGATGGAATTGACTTCTTAGGAGTTGATCCAGAGGCGGAAATCGTATTCGATGCTTGCGACCCAATTCCCTTTATTTCCTATCAAAAACTCATTCCAGGACAGACCTATTACATTCAATTTACAGCCGACGGACCCAACGAACACGGATACTATCAACTTAGGGTTGAAAGCTTGGGGGGAAGTGCACCGAACTTGGAAGACATTCCGTGTCTTTCGAATACCGTAAACTTCAGCACAACTGCTATTTCCTCGGCGAGCAACAGTGCTCCAACCACAAACCTTGCCTTTGGTTGTGCCTTAGACGGGGGAAATGCGGCAGGGGAAACCGGACAACAACATACCTCAGCGAATCCCACAGAATATCATGCATACGACTATCCCCACATCGGATTGGGTAATCCTTCTATGAATGAAAGCGTTTGGTTGAACTTTGTGGCGCCAAACTCCGGTAGAATCACCTTCGAAGGCGATTATCAAAGTGCCCTTTACGGCGAAAGTGCCGCATTATTCGGTTACGACAAAGCCTTTGGACCGGGAGTTCCGAATGATTTTCTGTGTTCTAATTTGAAGTACATTACCTCGGATGAAGGCGGAACGAATAGCTTCCTTGGCGGTGATCCATCAGCGATTGTTAATGGAACCTGTCTTGAACCCGGCTACAAATACTTTGGCATGATTGACCCTTCAGATGCCATCACCCCATTGAGCGCGCAAGACATTAACTCTTGGGTATTCGACCCCAGCGTGAGTGACCCTTCCAATAATCCTCCGGGAAATGACATCCTTTGCCTTGCCTTGAACGATACCCTGTATGAAGTACCTGTTATTCCTGCCGGAACTAACCCAACCTTTCAAGCGGTTGCTGGGTCCAATGTTTTGGCCTGTAGAGAATATTTAGCGGGCGAACCCCCACTCCACCCAAACCAAGCAAATCGCGCAGATCAAACCGTGTGGCATTACTTTGTAGGACCACCATCTGGGGCGGTAGAGCTCAGCATTCGTGCCTACATCGGAATGAATTTATTGCGTTTCAACGTGTTTGAATTGTTAAATGGGACCTCTTGCTACGGGGGATTAGGTCCAGCAACTTATACCGTAGATGGTACGCGCTTTACGCCTTCGATTACCCCTCTACTATCTGGAACAGCGAACTACAACGGACATCAAGAAACCTTATGCTGTTTGGATTCAGGGAAGGTATACGCCATTCAAATCGACGGTGGGTCACCGGGTGATGAAGGTCAATACATTATTGAATACATCAAAGAACTAACCAGCGATGCTGGAGATATTTTTGCAAACAGTTCAAACGGTGGGTATTCCGATGTGAATCTTGGCGACACCTTGTATGTATGCTATGGAGATACCGTAACGCCTGGAATCTTATTGAATGGTATCGGGCAATCTACAGCCTCTTTCCCAAGCTGTATAACACCAGGCTATGTATTGCACCAAACCAATCCAGTGCCCGATCCTGTAATGAATTCTGGGTTTACTTACATCGATTCCATTCAAGGAAATGGCGTATTTGTAAATAACGGAAATGGAAATGGTAGCTTTGGTAATCCTCAATTCAACACCTTGTATTACCTATCTCCCGCGGCAGATCAAGCGGCATCATGGGGAATGTTTAATTGTAGAACTGCAACCCTTGAAACAGGAATCCCAATTGTCTATTTGCAATCGCTTACTGCGAACTTCAGCTACAATAACAACACCTGTACCGTGACCTTTTCTGCAGCAGGTGGGATGAATGCCTTCAGTGGTATGCCGTATTCGTATACCATTACAAATCCCTTAGGTGCAGTTGCACAAGCAGGAACCGTCAATCAAAACCAAGTATTAACATACACCGGAGCTATTGCCGGAACTTATACCGTACAAATCGGCGATGGGGCATGCACACAAATGTATACCTTCGATGCGTCCGGTTGCGCAACACCTTGTTTACCTGTTACAGTGAATACCAGCTTAAGCGCTTGCGCAGGAACAAGCGTGGTCTTGCAAGGTGCGGCACAAACGCAAGCAGGCACCTACATTGATTCCTTAGTAACACCGTTAGGGTGCGACAGCGTGATCATTACACAACTCTCCTTTTTACCACCGATTCCGTTAACACAGCAATCGATTAGCATATGCTCAGGTGGAAGTTATACCCTGAACGGAAATACCTACAATATACCGGGTGCTTATTTAGATACCTTGAATTCTGTGAACGGATGTGACAGTGTAATCTTAACAAACCTTCAATTCAGCCCAACCCTTACATCTCTGGTAAATCAAAACATCTGTTCGGGATCAAGCTATAATTTCAATGGAACGCTACTCAGTACTGAAGGAATATATACAGATACCTTAAGTGCAAGCGGAGGATGTGATTCTGTCATTATATTGGCCCTCTACATTAATCCACCACTTAGCCAAAATGTGAACGCATCAATTTGTGAAGGAGAAAGCTACACCTTCAACGGAACGGTCTTAACGGAAAGCGGGATTTATGTGGACTCTCTGAGTACCGCAGCTGGGTGTGATTCCTTAGTAACCCTTGAATTAGCGGTCACGACCTGTTCTGGGGATTTCGAAATTGCTAACATCCTTACTCCGAACGGTGACGGACAGAATGATACGTGGAAAATAGATAACCCGAATCAAATTAGTGGATGTGAGGTTAAAATTTATAACCGTTGGGGTCAACCACTCTACGAAACCAGTGATTATCAGAATGAATGGGACGGAACAAAAAACAATGAACCCTTACCGGATGGGGTGTACTTCTATTCGATTGAATGTGGTGAAAAAAGCTACAACGGAGCGATTAACTTATTGAGACTTAAAAAATAAGCCATGAAAAATAAACTCATCCTCGCTTTTGTGTTTGCTTTTACCGGGTTGGTATCAGCACAACAAGTTCCGCAATCCTATTTGTACGGGTATAATTTATTTTTAATCAATCCAGCGCTTTCAGGTACAAACAATTGCACGGAAATCAGCATGTCGCATCACAACCAATGGGTAAAACTAGAAGGGGCACCGATTACGAATCACTTGACCGTATCCACCCGCCTTGGAAACCGTTGGGGTGTGGGAGGACAATTTATGTTAGATAAAATCGGGATGTTGCAACAAGTCTCTGCGCTTGGAAATGTTTCCTATGGATTCTATTCCGGACAGCAATCCTTGCGATTGGGCTTATCCTTGGGATACAACAATTATCGAGTAAATCCAACTAATGCGGTGGCATTCGATTTGCTTGACCCCATTGTGAATGGAGGAAACCAAAGTGCAGGAGCGATAAGCTCAGATATCGGTATCGCATATAAAATAGGTGGATTATATGTATTTGGAAGTGTAAAACAACTCCTAAAAACCTATTCCAATTTTGGATATACGAACCTCCCCGGATACGTGCAGCGGGCCCACTTTATGATGGGCGCAGGGTATGACATCCCATTGAATAATACCTGGGAAATACGGCCAAATGTATTGTTAAGAAGCATCAACAACGTCATGCAAGCGGACTTGAATTTGGATGCCAATTACAAGCAATTTATATATTTTGGGGCTGGTTTTCGATCCCAGGTAGGGGTAGTTGCTCGCGCAGGAATCACAGTAAAAGAAAAGTTCTTTTTTGGGTATGCCTATGAAGCTCCTATCGCTAACATTGCATCGTATAGCAGTGGGTCGCATGAAGTGATGTTGAAAATGACACTTTGCCGTCCAGAACGCACGAGGGTGGCAAAAACAAAATTCGATACCATCATCAAAACCATTGAGCGAATCGACACCGTGTTCATTACCCAAACGGAGCGCTTCGTGGATACAATCTATGTAGATAAATCGATTGAACCATCGAAAACACCAGACAATCTGGGCGCTGTTTCTAAAACGATCTTGTTTGAATTTGACAAATCATTAGTTAAGAAAGAAAGTTTCGGAGAATTGGAAAGTATCGTCAATTTATTGGAGATGAATCCTACGTATAAACTTTCTTTGGAAGGCCACACGGATGCGGTAGGAACTGAAGCATATAACGTTGGATTATCTAAAAATCGGGTGAATGCTGTGCGGGATTTCTTGGTAATGAATGGCATTGCAGCAGAACGTATAATTATCAAGCATCACGGCGAAGGAAAACCGGTAGCAACAAATGACAACGCGGATGGTCGAAAATCAAACCGACGCGTGGATGTTCAAATCATACGCCCTTAATAGAATTTAACAAGGGCTTATGGAAAAGAAAGAGTTTGGCTAATAATAAGCGTGTTAAATTCACTACCTTTGATATGAATCATTAAAATCAATCACATGAAAAAATTGTTACTTAGTTTAGTTCTTGGAGCTTCAATCGCTTCAATGAATGCACAAATCCTTACAAATGGGAATTTTGAACAAGCGGCTACCCCGCTATTGCCTGGGGTTGCAACAGACTGTCCCGGATGGGGATTGGGTTTGTACACCATGGAAACCGCGAATCCAAACTCAGGAACTCAATCCGCGAAACTTATGACCATTGTGGATGCCGCAACTGCTGCCTTATTGCAATGGCCATCGGATACGATTGCTGGAATAATGCAACAAGTAGTAACAGGCTCTTGGCCAAATGCAGGTTCGTTAACCTTGGATTTTGCATACAATCATAACGTCTCTGCGGGAGATACGGCTTTAGTGGCATGTCAGTTTGCTGATACCATGGGTGCAGGTCCAAACGATGACGTATTACTATTCCAAGCTATTGGTGCATTTGCCGGAAATTCAAACGGATGGCTACAGGCTTCTATTCCAATGGACCCAATTCCTGGAGCTATGGGAACAGCAAACAGCGTAATCGTGCTTGCGACCTCTTCAATCGGTGCTGCCTTTGGGACGGGATTTGGAGTTCCCAACAGCACCTTATGGCTAGACAACGTTTCCATCTCAGGTGGAGCAAGTGTACTTGAATTGGCCGCAATAGTTAATGTTTATCCAAATCCAACGAATGGCGTGTTAACTTTTGATGCTTCTGAAGCGATTTCAGGGGTTGAAATCTACGGAATGGATGGGAAGTTGGCTTTGAGTGCAACAACAACAAACGTTGACATCACGAATCTACCCAACGGAATCTATCATTACAGCGTAATGACGGTTTCAGGAAAGATTTTGAAAGGAAAAGTTTCTAAAATCTAAGGATTTACAGAAATACGGATTAAAGCTCGCTTCGGCGGGCTTTTTTTTTATAAATTGATTTGCTGAAAAAATACACTTAAAGGCACTTGGTAATAATCTAAGATCGTTTTTAATGTACTCAAGGTAATATTCACACGGCCAGTTTCAACCCTTGAAATGTGAATGCCCGTATCGTTGTAAAAATCTTCTTGCGTTAAATTTCGTTGCTTCCTTAAGACCTTCAAGCCATCTACGGTTGAACGCAATAAAGCTTGATCCTTAAGTTGTGCTTTTGCCATCGACACAAAATGACGAATTCATCAGTGATTTTTTAATGACTTATTTGTCATTTTATTTTTTTTTATGTACATTCGTGACATATTTGTCATTTTAAATTAAAAACTATGAAAAAACTATTATTATTTATTGCTTTTGGCAGCTTGTATGGAAGTATGGTGGCGCAATCAAGATTACATATTATTGATGGTAGCCAAACAGATGTTAACCATAAAAACACGAAGAAAAAACAAACTATAAAAAACATCAGTTGCCAAGACACATTAAGATATGCAGAGGCCAAGGAACAAATATTATCAGCTAATCCAACATATTATTATCTAGATATGTATCGATCTGATAATGAAGAAATATCTACGGCATTCTTATCAAATTTTTCAAGCTCCATTCATGGTGTGGAAATATTTGCTAAAAGAAGTATAAATTCAGTGCCGACGAATGTTGTTGTTCAGGCATCAATTTATTCAGCAAACCAATCCTTTGAACCGTCAACTCTCATAGGCTCAGGCACAATAAATATTACGAATGCTAATAATTTTCAATACTATGTAATTAACTTTCCGACCGCATTAACAGTTAGTGGCAATTACTGTGTAGTAATAAAGCCTATTACAACCAATAGTGTAATTGAATTGACTGTTAACGATGCTGCAATAAATAGTTATGATGAGTCATTTTGTAGATTCAAATCTGATTACTATGCATCAAGCAGCGGACAATGGATATCGATACCAAACTTCGTTGAGTTTGTACCTTCACCGGCGAATTTTGAACCTTTGGTTGCACCAATAGTAAGTTATCCTCTACAAACACAAATAACAGCGAATGAGCAAATTATTTGTAAAGGAGAAAACTTGGCATTAAATGCTCAAATTAATCCGAATGGTATCTATGGAAATAGATTCTACAACTGGTATTCTTTCTTGTCCCATTTTAATCCCGGTACAATTGACTCCACACTGAATTGGCAAACACCTAATTCAACAATTTCGATTAATTCTTATGGTACTCAAACAAATGTTCAATATAACACTGTAGCTCAACATAATGTCACGCTGCTAAATAATTTTGGTTTATACTCAACATGCCTTGACCAAGATACAGTTATAATTACCATTAATGAGCCTAGCACTAGCGCCGGAAATGACATCACCCTTTGCGAAGGGGAAACAGTTACACTAAATGGCTCAGGAGCGAATACATATACATGGGATAATGGTGTTTCAAATGGCGTAGCATTTATTCCTTCAAATTCAGGTTCGTACATTGTCACCGGAACGAGTACGTATGGATGTTCAAAGAATGATACAATAAACGTAACCGTGAATGCTGTAGATAATGCTACAATTACAGAAACACATCTTGACTCTGTTACAATAAATAATACAACATACTATGAAACAGGTATCTACACCCAAACCTTAACAAATATAAATGGCTGCGATAGTATCATTACCATAAACTTAACCATTAATCATACGGGAATAAATAACTTGTTGCAATTAAACAACAAGAAACCATTGTATTTTATTGATTTAAATGGTAAGATTATCACACCAAGAAAAAACACCTTTATGCTTGCTATATTTGAAGATGGTGAAATCGTTAGAGTATTTGAGATGGAATAACGATTGATTTTAAGTTGGTTCCAGGAAAGCTCGCTTCGGCGGGCTTTTTTTTTTAATCCTTCCCGAAGTAATGTATTTCTCGGTGGGTTTCTTCAATTTGATCTTTAATGACCTGAATTGATTTGGTTAAAATAAACAAATCGGGTGGCGCATGCTTACCTAACCAATCCCAACTGTCCATCTCATGATCCACGGCACGCCCCATGTGGTAGAGTAATTCCATGTTATTGGCATATAACCATGCCTGTGCTTTTTCAAGTCCTTCCGCTGCATTAATCATCGCCATAATGTGCGCGTACCCATTATCCATCAACCAATCCCTAGACTCTTGAATCAAATAAATGGCATTCGTTGCATGAAATAATTCAGGAAATCCAGACTCTCTCAAGCCCAGCTGAATTACCTTATCGCCATCTACCGCCTTTGCCCAGAGCAATATCACCTCCGTTGAATAATTAATAGGCTTTAGTTGAACTTGCTTCTGCTCTTTAGGCGCTTCTTCTTTCTTTTTCTTAAACCAACCAAACATCTTAAAAGAACCAACTTGCTACTAAGATCGCAGCGATTACACAAATTAAATCCACTAGTAACATGGTAGATAGGGTATAGCGCGTATTCTTCACCTTAATCGCACCAAAATAAACCGCCACCACATAAAAGGTCGTTTCCGCACTGCATTGAAAAATACAACTCAATCGCCCCGTGAACGAATCCGGTCCGTACACCCGCATGGCATCCAGCATAAACCCACGGGATCCGCCACTGCTGAACGGACGCAGCATCGCAACCGGTAACGAATCTGTAATTTCTTTGGATAAGCCTACTTGAGAAAAAACCCAAGTGATTCCCTGACTCAACAACTCGAACATTCCACTGTTTCGAAATACAGAAATCGCCACGAGCATGCCCAGGACATACGGGAAAATGGTCACCGCGGTATTCATTCCATTTTTTGCGCCAACCACAAAAGAATCAAAAACGGTAGTATTCTTTTCCTTGAATCGTTTCTCTTTCCAAAAGGCAAACCCTAAGGTCAGTAGGATAATTCCAATGAGCAATACTCCAGAAAAATTCGAAGTAAAATGATTTTTTGCCATCAAGTCTAAGGAACCAATGTAGAACAACAAGCCAAGCATGGCCGCAATAATGCTAAATACCACTGCGATTAACAAGCCACTGAATAAATTCACCCGCTGACGGATTCCAACAATAATCAAGGCCGCTATTGTTCCAATAAACGAGGTAATAATGCAGGGCAACATGACATCCGCCGGATTGGTTGCGTGTTCTGCCGCTCGATAACCAATAATCGAGGTTGGAATCAAGGTTAAGCCCGCCGCATGCAAGCAGAGAAACATAATCTGTGCATCACTCGCCTTGTCTTTATCTGGATTAATCTCCTGTAAACTTTCCATCGCTTTAAGTCCAAAGGGCGTTGCCGCAGAATCGAGACCAAGAAAATTAGCTGCAAAATTTAAGGTCATGTACGAAATGCTCGGATGGTTTTTCGGTACCGATGGGAACACCTGCACAAAGAAGGGACTTAACCATTTCGCTAAGCCTTCGGCAGCCCCTGAGTCTATAAGCAACTGCATGAGGCCTGCAAAAAACGCCAGGTATGCCAAGAGCGGGAGAATAATATCCAGGATAGTTGACTTGGCGGTTGGAAGTAATCCATCTGTTTTTTGAACGCCACTGAAAATTTTTACTTGTTGTTCCGTAAGTTGGTAGGTGGTATCCACGTCCGCTTCATTGAAGTTAAATACAAGCCTTCCCTCCGGAGCTTTTTTGAGCGAATCTTTGAGTGCACTCGGTAACTGAAACAGATATTTCTCTCCGATTAAAACAGGGTCGTTTTGTTTCCCATTAATGACCGAATCAATGCTATATTGCTGATTAAAAGAAATTCCCACCAGAATAAAGACCAGGGAGGAAATAAAAATTACAAGCCAAAATCTACTTAATACCATAAGAACGAAGTTCGTAGAAATATCCGTTGCCAAACAATCCTGCCCTTAAATGATATTAACATACGTTATTGAAAAGTTTGGCGAGGCACACGGAACGAACAAAGCCTGTACTTTTGTGTTCAAAAGAACATTATGCAACAAGAATTTCACGCCAGCTCAACGCGAGGATTTGCTGATCACGGATGGTTACAAGCCAAACACTCCTTCAGCTTCGCATCTTGGTTTAATCGATACCGCATGCACTTTGGCGCCCTGCGTGTACTGAACGACGACATCGTGGCTCCTGGAATGGGTTTCGGGAAGCACCCCCACGACAACATGGAGATTATCACAATCACCTTGAAAGGTTCGTTAAAACACGAGGACAGCATGGGGTTTTCGGAAGTGATTCATGCCGGAGAAGTACAGGTTATGAGTGCTGGAACTGGAATTTATCACAGTGAATTTAATGCGAGTCAAACGGAAGAAATTAACTTATTTCAACTCTGGATCTTTCCAAACCAACAAGAAGTTACCCCCCGATATCAACAATTAGGATATGAAAATTCGGACATGAAGGACGCGTTTCTGCAACTCGTTTCTCCCAATCCAGACGATGACGGCTTGTGGATACACCAAACGGCATGGATACACATGATCGACATGTCTCCCAATACCATGCAAACTTACACCCTTAAGCATCCGGGAAATGGGGTATACTTGATGAACATCGAAGGAGAAAAAGTAATCGCCAAGCAAACCCTGGGGGCTCGCGATGCCCTTGGCGTGTGGGAAACACCCAGCATAGAAATTCAAGCAAAAGAACAAGGTCGTTTACTGCTCATTGAAGTACCCATGCAATTTTAAACATCAACATGAATAAAAAACTGATAGAAGCACTGGAATGGCGTTATGCCTGCAAAAAGTTTGATGCTGAAAAGCGGATTTCAGAGTCCGACCTTCAGACCATCTTGGATTCTATACGCCTCACCCCCACTTCCTACGGACTGCAACCAATAAAAGTGTTGCTCATTGAAACAACGGAACTTCGAGAGAAAATCAAACCGATTGCTTGGAATCAAGCGCAAGTGGTTGACGCTTCTCATTTGTTGGTATTCTGTCATCACACTGCAATATCAGAATCCTATGTTGATCAACATGTGACTTTAATGGCCGATACCAGAAATGTTTCCACAGAAAAACTACAGGGATTTGGCACCCATGTTAAATCAGCCATTGCGAACATGGAAGAGGAGCATGTGAAACAATGGACCTCAAAACAAACGTACATTGCACTCGGCCAGGTCTTATTAAGTTGCGCCCTTCTCAAAATCGATGCTACGCCCATGGAAGGATTTGATAAAGACAAACTCAACGAACTCCTTGACCTAACCAGTCAAGGCCTTAGTGCGTCCTTGTTGTGCCCCATTGGATTTCGTCACCCAGAAGATGCGAACATCACTGCAAAAAAGGTTCGAAAAACCAAAGAGGACTTGTTCGAAACGCGATAATTTCAACACCTTCACGTTCATAATCTAGGGGAAATCCATCGCATTAAACCGAGTGGATTCAAATCTATTCCGTATTTTTGAGAGATGTTGAGAACTTGGTGTGTCTTCTTGTTGTTTTTCTTTGGTTTATTTCCGTTTCACGGGCAAAACGCACTTTCCCTTGCAGACAAAAACGAACTGGACTTTATATCAAGTGATTTCAAAGACGGAATATTGGATAGCACTACCCTAACTTCCTACCCCATCAACTTCATCAACAACCGATATTACGTATCTTTCCTGGCTAAAATCAATCCGACATTCGACAAGCAACGCTTACTCCAATCCAATTACATCATTGGGAATCCGATTCGAAATATTGTGAGCATCAAAGTTCCGATTGAAGACAGCGAATACGCTTCTGCCATACAAGGAATCGAATATCTCGCATTAGCGGGAAAAGTAAACCATCAATTGGATAAGGCGGTTCACGACGTCCGAGCCGATAGTGTACAACAAGGCATTGGATTACCTCAGGGATTCCAGGGAAAAAATGTATACATCGGAGTAACAGATTGGGGATTCGATTATACCCACCCCGCTTTTTACGACAGCACCCTCAGTCAAACACGCATCATTGCCGCTTGGGATCAATTTAAAACGAGCGGACCTCATCCGCAAGGATTTAATTATGGGACAGAACATGTGGGGGCAAATGCGCTCTTGGCCGCAGGAAGCGATACCGCAAACATTTACAGCTACAGTACGCATGGAACACACGTAGCCTCGATTGCTGGCGGATGTGAAGCAGGAACCGCTTATCGAGGAGTTGCGTACGATGCAAATTTTCTGTTCGTTACCTTTTTAGTGGACGAATCAGCCGTGTTAGATGCATGGGAATGGATGTATCAAAAAGCACAAGCCGCCGGAAAACGATTGGTTATTAATATGAGTTGGGGCTTATATCACTTCGGTACCTTAGACGGGAATTCACTGTTAAGTCAAGCCATAACCGCGTATTCTGACTTAGGGGTAGTTTTTGTAAATTCTGCCGGAAATAACGGGAATGTGAATTTTCACCTTAAAAAAACCTTTAATAACGACCAACTAAATTCAAAAATCGACTTTTATTCCTACGCCGCCAATGCGAACATGTGGGGTCAAAGCATTCATGCATGGGGTGAAGTTGGGCATGCCTTCTCAAATGGAATTGTTGTTAAGAACGCAAGCAACACAACCCTTGTTGAATCACCGTTCTATAGCACGAATGTTACCAATACGTACATTGACACCTTTTTAGTGGCCGGAGCTGATACAATTTTTTACAACATTGCCGCAGATTCTGCCCATCCTTTGAATCAAAAACCTCAGATGCGCTTACGTGTAAAATGCACGAACACTTCGCTTAAGATCCTACTAAAATCTACAGCGGTAGACGGCACAGTAAATTATTGGAATGTGACGGAATTAACTACCGATGTTGGTAACTGGGGAATGCCATTTTCATATTCCGGAACAGGAACAACTCCTGGAGATGCGGACCACGGAATTTCTGAACCTTCATGTTCGGACGATGTAATCAGCGTTGCGGCTTATGCACCATCCTATCTAACTCCAGGTGGCGCGAGTGTAGGCGGTGGATTAGCCAGTTTTTCCAGTCATGGTCCACGCTATGATGGCGTTATGAAACCCGACATCGCAGCGCCCGGTGTATCAATTTGTAGTGCAATCTCTTCGTTTACCGATGCAAACTACACCACCATTTCCTCGGTAACCTTCAACAACAAAACCTACGATTATGCAAAGTTCTCCGGAACATCCATGTCCGGTCCAGTAGTTGCCGGGGTATGTGCCTTAATTTTAGAAGCCAATCCGTGGCTTACGGCAGCTCAAGTTAAACAACTCATCAAGGAAACGGCTCGCACAGATAATTTCACGGGAGTGATACCTGCACTCGGAAGCCCATTGTGGGGTATGGGGAAATTAAATGCCTACGCTGCCGTCGAAGAAGCATTAGCCTTGGTTGACGTCCCCGAAAACACCCTAGAAAATGCTTGGAACGTTTATCCAAATCCTGTAATTGAAACCCTACATTTCACCTTGGTGGATGAATTACCCAAAGCGTGCACAGTGGTTGACGCTCAAGGAAAATGCATCGTACTTCCAATTCAAGACGAACGCGTGTCTGTAAAACACTTGAAATCCGGTCAATACACCTTGCAAATCACAATGAACGGGAGGAACCAATCGGTTTCTTTTATTAAAGCGAATTAATGGCCCTAGAGATTCGTACCATCACGGAATCAGAATTACACTTGGTGACGGAGCTTTCCGCCAAAATTTGGCCGATTGCCTACAAAGAGATTATCACACAGGCACAAATTAAATACATGCTTAGCACCATGTATTCACAGGAAGCACTTGAGCAAAATCTGAGCGATGGTCATACCTTTTTAATCGCAGAACGCGATCACAACCCGGTTGGATATGCAGGGTATCAGACGCACTTCCCTCAGTTAGAATTTAGCAAACTGCATAAGCTGTATGTACTTCCTGAAACGCAATTTACCGGAATTGGAGGTGCTTTATTTCGTGAAGTCGTAAGCGCCAGCAAAAAGGAACATTGCAATCACCTTATTTTACAAGTGAATAAGATCAATCCAGCCCTTCAATTTTATCATAAAAACGGCATGTACATCCATGAAGAAGCGGTCTTTGATATCGGCAATGGCTTCGTGATGGATGACTACATCATGCGCCTAGATTGGTGAAAATTAGTACCTTCGCACCATGTTGAAAATAGACATGCACACGCATATTCTCCCGAAAACAATGCCAAATTGGACAGAGAAATTCGGATATGGAAAATTTATTCACCTGGAATCGAATACCGATGGCTCAGCCAACATGATGCAGGGCGGAAATTTCTTTCGCAGGATCGTGGAAAATTGCTGGGATGAATCGTTACGGATTAAGGAATATGAACAATTCAATACGCAAGTGCAAGTGGTATGCACGATTCCAGTCATGTTCTCCTATTGGGCAAACCCAACGGATTGTGCTGAATTATCACGCTTCTTAAATGACCACATTGCTGAATTGGTTCAACAATATCCCAAAAACTACATCGGACTAGGAACTATTCCGATGCAAGATATCGAGGAGGCAATCAAAGAACTAGAACGCATTAAATCTGTAGGGTTAGTCGGCATTCAAATCGGGTCTAACATCAACGATAAAAACCTGAGTGAAGAAGAATTTTTCCCCATATTTGAGGCGTGTAGTCGCCTTGGCTTGGCCGTCATGATTCACCCTTGGCAAATGATGGGATTTGACAGCATGAAAAAATATTGGTTGCCTTGGTTGGTTGGCATGCCTGCAGAAACCTCTAGAGCGGCATGCTCCATGATCTTTGGAGGGGTTTTAGAACGTTTGCCTAACTTACGAGTTTGCTTCTCCCACGCCGGCGGATCCTTTTTACCAACCCTCGGACGCATCGAACATGGATTCAATTGCAGGCCGGATTTGGTGGCAATTGACAATCAAGTAAATCCAAGGGAATATGTAGGTAAGTTTTGGGTTGATAGCATCACGCATGACATAGATGCCTTGAAGTATATCCTAAACATGCAGGGATCAAAACGCGTTTGCTTGGGTTCGGATTACCCATTTCCGCTGGGCGATTTAGAGATTGGTAAATTCATTGAAGAAAGCGACCTATCGAAAACCCAGATCGAAGATATTTTCTGTAATGCTACCTTGGAGTGGTTGGGGTTGGATATTAATAATTTCTCATAATTCGTGCGACTCCGAAGGAGTCGCCTCTTTTGAGTTCGGTTGTTTGGTAATATATTGGACTCCTAAGGAGTCTATGTTCTCACCAAAAATTACGATTTCATTCGACTCCGATGGAGTCGTCTCTTTTGAGCTCGATCGTTTGTTAATAAATGGGACTCCGACGTAGTCTAGTTCTTACTAAAACGTAGATTTCATTCGACTCCGATGGAGTCGCCTCTTTTCGGGCTCGATTGTTTGGTAATATATGGGACTCCTACGGAGTCCAAGTTCTCACCAAAAAGTACGATTTTGTTCGACTCCGATGGAGTTGCCTTATCTAGATTTCGATGCTTTGTGAAACACTTGGGACTCCAGAGGAGTCCTATATTCTACCAAAAGGAAACCGAATTAAATCGACTCCTTCGGAGTCGTACCTATTTTTCAAGAATCCAATCAAACAAATAATCCTGATTATATTCAATATCAAACATGCTTAAAAACTCTTGATATTCTCTTTTAAACGTTTTAACCGCGTGATGTTGTTTTTGATTTTCTATATATCGCTTCACATTATCCAATGAGGACTGACTGTAAGAAAATGCGCCAAAACCATGTTGCCATTGAAATTTGGTGCGCACAAAACGTTTTACGGTAATGAATTCAGTACTCGATTTTTTAATTTCTCGCACCAAATCAGATATGCAACAGGTAGGCTTCATGATAAATAGAATGTGAATATGATCTGGCATTCCATTAATCGCGATAGGAAGCTGGCCCTTGTTTTGAATAACACCGTTAATATACTTGTAAAGCTCTGTTTCCCAGGATTCATTTATCAAAGATTGACGATATTTTACCGCAAAAACGAGGTGAATGTATATTTGAGAATAGGTATTTGGCATAGCTCATAAACAACATTTATTGATTTTTATTTTCGTTGTTTAGATTTTGTATTGTTCGACTCCGATGGAGTCGTCTCTTTTGAGCTCGATCGTTTGTTAATAAATGGGACTCCGACGGAGTCTAGATTCTTACCCAAAAGATATGGAATCCAAATTTCCCGCGAGGTTTGATTCAACTCCGAAGGAGTCGTCTCTTTTGAGCTCGATTGTTTGGTAATATATTGGACTCCTACGGAGTCCAAGTTCTCACCAAAAAGTACGATTTTGTTCGACTCCCATGGAGTCGTATCATTTCAAGTTCGATTGTTTATTAATAAATGGGACTCCGATGGAGTCTAGATTCTTACCCAAAAGATATGGAATCCAAATTTCCCGCGAGGTTTCATTCGACTCGGATGGAGTGGCCTCTTTTGAGCTCGGTTGTTTGTCAACACCAAAAGGAAATCGAAATACGTTCCTTTCAAAAATGCAACGTATCGCTAATTAATAAGCGATTAAAACCCTCGAATCTCGGCGGCATCATTAGCGATTTTACCAAGCTTTTTATCCATCATTTCAATCGAAAATTCAAACGGATCATAGCTAAATGTACCCTCGTAGGATGGGCAACAGTGGGCATCTTCATACACCCAAAGCGCATAGCGGCCATTGATCGTTTGCGTCATTGATTCATAAAATATATTTATATCTGTAATATCGATTGTACTCTCCCCGATACGGTTGGAATAAATGGTAGCTTCAATATATTCTTCTATTTGTAGGCTGATGTGTTTATTAGTTAGTAACATGCTATCCTTATAAAACAAAAACATCGCAAAATCTGAATCTGTTCCATTTCCTCCAACACAATTAACTGCCGGAAAATAACAAAGCAACTCCTCTGTTCCATCCTCATTTAAGTCTGAGCTTAATTCCTTTACCGGTTGCATTCCGTAATAATAATTTGGATTCTCCTCAGTCCATATATCGTATCGCCTTTTGCACGGAGGACCTACCTCACCGTTAGTCAATAATTCTGCTTTCCATTTCTTGATTTCCTGTTTTACTGAATCTTTGGGTATTGAACACGCTTTTTTATTCGCCTTACACCCAATGCTTATAAAAGCAAGGAGTAAACACCCAACACTGTACCTTAGTAGCTTTGACATAATAAGATTGATTTTATATAATCGATTCGCTCTTTTATTTCAGATATCTCTCTTCCTAACACTGTCACATGACCCATTTTCCGAAATGGTTTCGTCGTTGATTTCCCGTACAAATGCACATACACGCCTGACATTGCTAAAACATCCTGCAACCCCTGATAAACGGCAGGTCCTTCAAATCCCTTTTCTCCAACAATATTCAGCATGGCACCCGGCATAATCAACCGTGTATCTCCCAAAGGCAAATTCAAAATTGCTCTTAAATGCTGTGCAAATTGTGAGGTATAGCAACATTCGATGGTATGATGTCCGGAATTGTGTGGGCGTGGAGCAATTTCATTGACCAATAACTCGCCATCTTTAGTAAGAAAAAACTCTACCGCTAACAAACCTACCATGTCTAAGGTTGAAATCACATGCTTGGCGATTTCCTGAACCTTGGCCTCTATTTCTTTAGAAATGGCTGCAGGTGAAAACTGAAATTCTACCAAATTTGCTTCCGAATTGAATTCACATTCCACCGCATCAAAGGTCTTGACTTCGCCGTCTTCATTTCGAGCTACAATCACCGACAATTCTTTTTCGAAGGGAATCAAGGCCTCAATCACCGAAGGTTCCGTAAATCGATTTTCCCAATCTGATTGGGTCCGTATGATTTTCACGCCCTTTCCGTCATACCCCCCTACTCGCTTTTTTTGAACAAATGGGAATTCCATGGGAGCGTTCAATCCGGATACCTCTGTAATCAACTGGAACTTAGCGGTTGGAATTTGGTGTATCTTGTAAAATTCTTTTTGCTGCCCCTTATCTCGAATTAATTCAAGAACTCGTGGTTGAGGAAACACCTTTTTTCCTAAACCTTCCAATTCATAGAGCGCTTCAATACTGACATTCTCTATTTCTACCGTTATTACGTCAAAGCCCGCACCGAAATTAAGTACGGTTTGCTTATCGGTAATTGAACCTTTAGTAAATCCGTGAGCGATTTTGGCACAGGGCGCGTCATCATCGTTCTCTAAACAATGCAGTTCAACATTCAAGTTTATTGCTTCTTGAATGAGCATCCGTCCGAGTTGACCACCACCAAGTACACCAATCTTATTATACATCCAATATCCGTTATTCTCACAAAGATAGCTAAAGCACCTTTTGTTTCACTTCATTCGTTTTTGCTTTTTTAGTACCTTTGACCCACATTACGTATGGAAACCATTCAATTACACGATAAATTATTCATTCCGTATCTCAGTGAATCCGAGATTCTCTACGCTGTTGATTCCTTGGCTGATCGGATAAACAAAGATTATGAAGGAAAAGAATTAATTTTTCTTTCGGTATTGAATGGCGCATTCATGTTTACCTCCGACCTCATGAAACGAATTACACTTCCTTGTGAAATCTCTTTCATGAAAGTAAGTTCGTATGCAGGAACGGAAACCACAGGCCGGGTTGATGAACTCATTGGATTAACGTCCACCGTGAAAGATCGGCACGTAATTATTATTGAAGATATTGTAGACACAGGAATCACCATCGATAAAGTGATAAAATTACTCTCCATCCAAGAGCCTGCATCCATTGAAGTATGTGCCACACTTTTTAAAAAGGAAGCCTATCGTGGAACCCATCCTCCAAAATATTATGGCTTTGAGATTCCTAATAAATTCGTAGTCGGTTATGGATTAGACTATGACCAACACGGACGTAATTTATCCGCAATTTACCAAGTCAAATCCTAAGAAATATGTTAAACATCGTATTATTTGGACCTCCGGGGGCAGGCAAAGGCACCCAATCAGAACGACTCATTGAACGCTATGGTTTAGTGCATCTCTCTACAGGAGATATTTTTCGATATCATTTAAAAAATGAAACAGACCTTGGAAAACTTGCACGTACCTACATGGATAAAGGTCATCTTGTTCCGGATGAAGTTACCATCAAGATGTTGAAAGACGAGGTGTTGAAACAAACGGAACCCAAAGGTTTTATTTTTGATGGATTCCCTCGAACAAATCCTCAAGCGAATGCCCTTGATGCGCTTCTTGAAACATTGAATACCTCCATTACCGTAATGCTCGGCCTCGAGGTGGAGGAAGAAGAACTAAAGGCCCGATTAAGATCCAGAGCCATCAGCAGCGGTCGAGCCGATGATGCAGACCCAGAAATTATTGCCAACCGAATTGCCGTGTACCACCGAGAAACTGCTCCTGTGAAGGATTACTATGCAGCTCAACACAAGTATATTGCAATCGATGGAATCGGCACCATAGATTCCATAACCGAGCGGCTTTTTTCCGCAATTGATTCAAAAAAATAATGGCCTCAGACAATTTCGTTGATTACGTTAAAATCCACACAAAATCAGGTAACGGCGGAGGCGGTTCAACCCATTTTAGAAGAGAAAAGTA
>DBCM01000138.1 GCA_002293045.1 Flavobacteriales bacterium UBA958
TTTATTAACCCGAGATAAATTTTGCTTAAAAAAAGAGTGTGCTTAGAATTAAATTACTTTTAGGATATTCGTTTTTTTTTGGTCTTGTCCAGGCCCAAACCATCACTGCTACCTTTCCCTCCATGGCGGGAAAACTCGTCCGTTTTGGGACCTTCCAAGGCATTCAATCGCGTACCCTCGATAGCGTGAAAGTTGGAGCAAACGGCTCTTTTTCCTTTTCCTTTAAAACGGATAAACCGGCTATAGGCTACCTCATCACAGCCGAGAATAAACCCTATTTTTTAATCCTCGATAAAAACGAGCGCATTCGTTTGCAAGGCGGTCACCTCAGTCATTCCGAAAGCGTTCAAATCCTGGAGGGTCAGCAAAACCAAGCCTTCGCCACCTACGCAGTGCAACATCCCCGACGCGAACAAGCGCTCAGTGCGTGGGGATATTTGGAAAAGATATACACCCTCGACAGCCTCTTCGCTGTTCAAGCCGTTCCCTCCATGGCTATACAATCCGAAAAGGTTCGCATCAAACAAGAGGATCAAGCCTACCTCGAGGCCCTCAATCCGTCGTGGTACGTGCGTTGGTACTTGCCCATCCGAAGGTTGGTGAGTGACGTTTCCACCATTGCCCAATACCGTACCGAAGAAATTCCAGCAACCCTCACCGCCTTTCGAACACTCGATTACACTGACGAACGCCTCTACCGCAGCGGCTTACTCAAAGACGCCATCGAAAGCCATTTCTGGCTCTTAGAGAATTCCGGTCGCTCCTTGGACTCTGTTTATATTGAAATGATGGTGTCCATTGACTCCATGATGCTACACCTCGTAAAAAACGAATCCCGCTTGAACGAAGTAACGGATTACCTCTTTGACCTGCTTGAGCGTCACTCCTTGTTTCAGGCTTCGGAATACCTCGCCTTGAAAGTCTTGAACGAGAGCAGTTGTACCCTCAATTCCGACCTGTCAAAACAGCTCGAAACCTACCGAGCCATGAAAAAAGGGAACATCGCACCCGACATGGAATTTAAGGGTAATTTGAAGACGTCTGTTCCAAAACTCAAGAAACTATCGGAACTTAAAAGCCCCTACACCTTGGTGGTTTTTGGTGCCAGCTGGTGCGAAACCTGCAAGGAAGAGGTTCCCAAAATTGCCAACTTGTATCCAAAGTGGAAAGGCAAAGGGGTAGAAGTGGTCTTTGTTTCCTTGGATGAAACCAAAGAAGCATATGAGCAGTTTGTACAACCGTTTCCCTTCACGTCCTACTGCGATTACGGCAAATGGAACAGCCCGATTGCGACGGCATACTACGTGTTCGGAACCCCCACCATGTTTTTATTAGACGCCAAACGAGAAATCCTACTTCGCCCCAATTCCCTCAATCAAATGGATGCGTGGGTGGATTATTTCTTGAAGTAGCATAAATAACAGGGTACGCCCTTCGACTGGCTCAGGGGACGTTAACCCTGTTATTTATTTATGCGCTTTATCCTCCACCGCTTGATTTTTCGTTGGATTTTTTGATAAACCGATAAACTCGCATCGATGGATTCTTCCTTGAATGGACGTTTACTGCGCAATACAAACCACTGGTATTCATCGTGATGCCAAAGTCCATACTTCTCAAACTGCATTAATTCTAAGCCCGCATCATCCAGTTGTTGAATTAAGGAGGCAAAAGGTACGGGTTGGTCGATCACCTGCAAGGAATCCGCCTCTAATGCGATGTCATGAGCGATATAGTCTGGGTTGGGTAGGTTAATTACGAAGTGTGAATTAAGTCCCATTACCGCAGAGATTCGTTTGAATAAGGCCGCATGCATTTCAAGGGGAATATGCTCGAGCACATCAATCAAGGTGATGAAATCAGGGCTTTTTAATGTGGTTTCAAATGCGGTAATGTCTTGGGTACTGAAGGTGATGTTCGGGGTGGCAATATGTTTTTTCCCATAAGCAATAGAAGCTTCGCTGATGTCTATGGCGTGAATTTTTCCTTCGTTGATTTTTCGTTTCAGGAGGGAAGTCATCATTCCTATGCCGCACCCAAGTTCAAGTACTGAACTTTGAGCATTTAATCCAAGTCCGATGAGGCGTTCATATACGCCATAAATGCGGTCGTTGATTCCGGTATTCGCTTGCTCCGTAACGTATTCGTCGTAAAATTCGCGTACTTCGGTCTCTCCCTTTTTCATCGAATGAACTTAATGGTTAACGGGTAGGTTCCTATGTTGCCATTATAGGATTGGATTGCCGCACGAATGATAAACACAACATATACAATTCCAAGTCCGAAAATCAAAAGTAGGAGTAGGATTCCCCACATGAGTGTGAATTCGGTATTTGCGAAAAAAGCGATTGCCATACTTGCTACTACAGCCGCACTGACTATACTTAGTACTACCGAAGTAAGCATGAAATTAACGAGTTGCTTACCGTTTTCATCCACGATGGCGCTTTGCTTTTTGAACTGCTGCCACATGAGTATAGGCATAATAATTCCGGCTAATGGAAAAACGCTTGATGCAAATTGACTCAAGTGCATCAGCATACAAAACGAATTAATGTCCATATTCCATGGCCTGATTTCGTCATCTCTTGAATCTTGATCTAATAACATACTTAAGGCGTGTTTTTCTTGGTTACGTATTTTTGTTGCGCGGGTAAGTAAAAGAACTCATACAATACCTTAGCTTCTTTGGTGAGTAAAGGTTTTGCGACATTGAAATTCGTGGTAGTATCGGCGAGACTTATTTTAGCGGGATACACTTGAATATTTTTCCGTGGATTCATTGCAGTGGATACATAGGCAAATGAAAAAGCCTTAGCGCGCGGTGTACCTAATTCATCAAAGACGGGCCATTCGAAATAGCGAGCAGGGGTATGATTCTCTACCGTGAAAAATGCGCAATATGCTGAATTTCGGATTCGATAAGTAACCAACACATCACTGTATTCGGTCGAGGTAATGGGTTCAAATGAGATTTCCAGCGGAAGGTAAGGAGAAGAGGGTACGGCAATCGCGGGGGAAATCAAATCTAACCCGCCATCGTAATAAAAAATGTAGTTGTAATTCCCCACATAACCGATCTCCGCAAGTTTTGCCGCATTGGGAGATTGCTTGGCCTTTTCCAAGGCAAAATTAAATCGATTCACGGTAATGATCGCATCTTCGTTGTCGTCCCCATCCAAATGTTGCTTAATGATAGACAAGCCATATCGTTCCGTTCCGGCGATGTTTAATTGTGCTTCTACATGACGAACAGCCCGGCTTCTCAAATCACCGCCATCATGGCCAGGTTTTTCTTTTGGTAATCCTGGATCATCCTTGACTTCCTCATTTCCACAGGAGAACAAGACCGCGCTAAGCATTAAAATGGCGAGGAGTGCTTTCATTGTGCCATCAGTGCTTTTACTAAGCTTAGTGCTTTTTCAAGTTGCGTTTCTCGCGTGAGTAGACCCGTATCAAAAAGAACGGCATCTTCCGCCTGCTTTAAGGGACTCGTGGTGCGTTTCGTATCGATTTCATCCCGAGAGGCAAGGTTTGATTTTACGGACGCTAAGGTGATTTCGGGCGAAGATTTGCGCATTTCGATGTACCTTCGCTGCGCACGAATGTCGATGTCTGCAGTTACAAATATTTTTAAATCGGCCTGCGGGAATACCACCGTACCAATGTCTCTCCCGTCCATTACAATCCCTCCGTGTTGGCCCATCTGACGTTGTAAATCTACCAATTTGGTGCGGACCTCAGGAATCACGGCAATCAAAGAAACCAAGGCCGATATCTCGCTGCTGCGAATCGCCTCACTAATATCCACACCATTCAAAAGCAAGGGTCTGTCGTTTCCAGCATTGGGCGCTCCAAATAACAGATTTATTTCATCGAGTCGTTGAATAAGTGCTTCTTCGTGAATCGAGTCTGCCGCGTACAAGCCATGCATGCTTACAAAATAAGCCACTCCTCTGTACATGGCTCCCGTGTCTATAAATACGTAACCAAGCGCGTCAGCTAAGGCTTTGGCCAAGGTGCTTTTTCCACTGGAAGCAAAGCCATCAATGGCAATAATTAATTTACGCTCGTTCTGCATGAACGTCAAAAATACTTATTTGAGCTCAAATAAGCGGATAATAACCCATTGTTCTTGGTTGGATTATTCGCGTACGAAACGGATGATCTCTGCACGTTGTTGGTTATATACTCCAATAAAGTAACTTCCAGCAGCCAACTTGTGTGACATCTCAATGGTGTTTTTTGCTACGCCATTTACAGCACCCAATTGGAAGCTTGATACCAGTTTGCCATCCGTCGTGAATAACTTACAATCTACCACATCTCCGATTACACCTTGAATTTCCAATTCAAACACCCCTTGATTTGGATTCGGATATAGTAAACTAACCTCAAAGCCATCTTCATCTTCCAAGCCTTGAGTTTCTTCTACAGTCACTTGAATCGTTCCAATGCACCCATTCACATCTTTTACAGATACAGTATAAGTTCCTGGCGCTAAATTGCTGAATAACACCCCTGAGTAAAAATTAATTCCATTGATGCTGTAAGTGTATGGCATGTTGCCACCTGTAGCGCTTACAGTTACTGTTCCATTCGAACCGGTTGAAGGTGTAGACACAGCCGAAGCAACGATTTGCGTTGGTTCTACTACCGTAGTTTGGAATGTTTGAACACAACCATTGGCATCTTGAACCCCAACCGTATAGGTTCCCGCGCCAAGATTGTTAAAGGTACTCCCGTTTCCATAGGCTCCACCATTGATGTTATAGGTAAGCGCTCCGGTTCCACCTGTGGCGGTTGCTATCACACTGCCGTTCGTTTCTCCAAAACAAGTAATAGCGGTGGGAACTGCATTTAATGAAATGGCAGATGGTTCAGTAATGGTGGCAGAAACGGTACCTACACATCCGTTCGCATCTTTTGCATACAAGGTGTAAGTGCCTGCGGATAATCCGGTAAACGCATTTGACGCTTGATACGTAACCCCATTTTGTGAATAGGTATAAGCTGCTTGTCCACCTGATGCACTCATTTGAATGCTTCCGTTGCTTTGCCCGTTACACAGAATTTGTGTTGGGGTAGCGGTTGCCGTTATACTCACCGGTGGATTCAAGGTAAAGGTTCCTTGTCCGGCACACGCATTGGCGTCGTTTACCGTGTAATTGATTACACCAGCTGGTAGATTGGAAAATACGCCATTCCCTTGTGCAGCCCCTCCATTGATTGAGTAGGTATATGGTCCGTTGCCTCCGGTAGCAGTTAGTGTAATTTGACCATTACTTCCTGTGCAACTTGGTGTGTTGTTTATTACATACGATACATTGAGTAGATTCCCTCCAATTGTTAATGTCATGGTAAAGGCATCGTTGCAAGTATTTTCGTCTGGTGAAATTCCGTTCACACCTGCAGCAGAAACAACCACGTTATTTGACCCGGCAATCAGTCCGGTGATGGTCACAAAAATGGTGTCTGTGGAATTCAATGCGCTAAGTTGGTTGGAATTGTAGGTAACAGTTGTTGCTGCACCATTTCCTATTTGCCACGATAAGCTACCCGTAGTAATTGGCGTGGTTCCAAGGTTTTGTACAATCACGCCCAACTGAGTGGTTGCACCGCACAAGGTTGCTAGATTAACTACATAAGCGTTAATCACGCTGGCATCGTTCGCATCCGGGTTCATTTTTATTGCTGCTACACGTGAACGGGTAGAGTTCGCATCGCGGTAAACCCCCGTATAATAGAAGGTCTCCCCGTCAAAATCATCTATCGCCATGTGGTGATAATCTCCCCATCGCGTATCGCTAGTTTTTGAAGATGCTCCGGCAATTATAGTAGTTTCAGCCATGGTCATTTGTCCAAGTGGATCACAAGGCTTTCTTCCGGTCATTTTGATGGAAGGAAAGTCACCCGCTGTATTGCTAGAGGTAGAATAAGCCATGATAATATTTCCATGCTTATCAATGTTTATGGCTGGCATAAATCGGTTGGTTGTACCAGGCGCATAGGTTCCTTCTTGATAAAGGGTCCAGTTAGCTGCAGTACTTCCACTTGGTCGACGAAGTTCGCACCACCGAACACCCGCTCGGTCACTTCCATTCACATCCGTTGCTAAACATGCAAGGATGGTTTGATGGTCATTAAAGACGCGCATTGGCGACTTGAACATAACTGTTTCACGAAGTGGGTCAAGTTTTACGGTAGTTCCAGGTTGTGGCACACAGGTAAAGCTGGTAAGTCCACACAACTTAGAATCGATTTCAGCAATGGAAATGTCTTGAATTTTAGCTACGGTAGCGGTGGTATTGTTCCAATTGATGGTCATTTCCCATAATTCAATCCAATCGTTGGTTGGACTATCCGGAGAACCATTGGAGTGCGATTCATCATCGCGGTGACGAATAAACAACGGTTTCATTCCGGCAGGTGCCGCAAGGTCGCCCTCAATATCAACTGGCGTGATGGATTGAAAACCAAAGCCATTTAATGAATACCCAATTGGAATCCCAATGAACGGAGAAGCTGCTCCTGTTAACAGGTTACTTAATTTCATTGCATAAATGCGTGGAGGTCCGCCCTCATTGGTAGAAACTAAAAATGCATCTGAGGTAGGAGAGAAGCCCCATTTTGGATAGTCAGGAAATGATGGGCAAGTAAATTGGTAGGTATTGTATGCGCCTTGTGGATTACTTGTTTGAGAAACGTGCAAAAGTAACTTGTTCCCAGAATTAGAAAACTCCATTAAAAACCAACGACGAGCAGGTTTGTAATAAAGCACGATAGGGTCTCCCAATCCTGTAGGACCGCCAAGGGATTGCATGGTTACGGAGCTTGCGATGGTTGCGCCCGTAAGTTTATTAAAAATACGGTAAACCGCACCACCCCCGGAGTTCGTTGATGCAATAGCAACTAAACTGTCTGCGTCTACCGTTGGGTCGGGAGGCGACATGTTTTGACCAAGTCCGTTTCCTTGCCATACGATGCTGGCGCTTGCTGTTTTTTCGGTTGATTCATGTTGTTGCCAAACCCAGTCTGGATTGTGCGTTTGTGATTGGTCTACAATGGCTTCTTCACGCCCTTTAAAGTTTGGTTTAATAACCACAGTGTTTGGTTGTGCATCTTTTGGACTAACCGATACCAAATGGCTTACGGTTGGAGCGAAGTTGCCATAAAATTCAGATTGTTGAGCCATAAGTTGCATTGGAACCAATGGCAGAAGTAGGAGTAAAAGTTTTTTCATATTTTGATTTAGCGGTGGAAAGATAGCGTAAATTTGTTTAAAATTCGCATTCGTTGAAAACTCTAAATGCCTTGTTAATTTCTACTTTTTATGCGCTATAAAATTTTAATTTCTCCAGCAAAGAACTTACGAAAACATGTTTTTAATGACCATGATCGACTGAGTGTTCCGCCGTTTTTGGCAGAGGCCAAATTAGTGCATCGGTCCTTAGCGAAATGCACCCATGGAGAACTGGTTGATTTAATGAGTATTTCGGCTAAATTGGCGAGTGAGTCCAAACAAATGATAAAGCTATGGGATCATAATTTCTTATATCGAGCGGTAGAAATGTTTGATGGGGAAGTATACCGAGGTTTGGCCATTGACACCCTTGCAGATGAGTTTAATGACGTGCTATCAGATCGTTTAAGAATCCTTTCTGGATTATACGGGATTTTAAATCCGAACGATTTAGTGGCACCTTATCGCTTGGAAATGAAGACTAAATTACCCGTAAAGAAAGCGGAGAATTTATATCAGTTTTGGGGAGAAAAGATCGCTAAGCATTTAAAAAAGGATACGGATGTTTTGGTGAATTTAGCGTCAGATGAATACAGTAAAGTAGTGCTGCCGTTTTGGGATAAAGACAAGGTGATAACTCCGTTATTTATGGAGGAGAATGAAGGTAAACCTAAGGTGGTGATGATGTATGCCAAGAACGCACGCGGAAAGATGGCTCGATTTATTATTGAACATCGGATTGAGAATCTTTTAGATTTGCAAGGATTTGATTTGGATGGGTACCGTTTTGATAAAGAACGTTCGGTAGAAAATCGCTTGGTTTTTCTCCGCTAAAATATTTCGCCTTTTTTAATAAAAATGTTCACTTCGATTTGTAATTGGATTGTTATGTAATGCGTTTTGCGCCGTTCTTAGTGACCTAATTTTAAATTGATATGCGAATGATTTGGATTAATAAAGTTAAAGAGGAGTATGGTTGGATGGGAAAAGTAATGACAGAAATTAATGGAAAAGGCGTCTGAAAAAATTTCAGAAAAAGAGTTATCTTTAGCTGAATCTAAAACTAAAGAAATGAATAACGAGCTTACATCAGATGGAACCTGCCCTCAGTGCATTCAGATTAATCAAGAACATACATTTTACGAAAACCGAACAATGGGTTATTGGGAGTGTCCAAATTGTAATTTGCAACTTCAAATGTTAAGTCCTAATTTTTTAGGAATCATGAATGAAAGAGGGGAAGGAAATTTAAAATCGATTCGCTACGATAAAGATTTATGGGGAGACAGAATTCTCTTGCGTAAACCTCTTTTCAATGGGGATGATTGTATTATCAAAGATCTTAATGAATTGAACGAGTATTTATCAGGATTTTAACATTTTAATTTATAACTACTTTAGACATCTTCTTCACAAAATCATTTTTTTCTTTTGAGGAAAAAATTTAGCTTCGTTTTAAAGAGTTAAAATCTTCACATGTCGGATCAAATAGTTGTTCAATGGTCAAGTAAATTCAAAAAGTTTGGAATTAATGACCCCTTTTTACAACTTGTAACTGTCAAATATGAAAATAAAATTCCTTGGCAAGTTCGTGTGAAAAATGAAGAGACTTTCAACGCTTATATCCGCGAGTTCATGTTACCTGAATTAATTGACAAAACGATTTGGGATGCGAATGCAGAAAAATCAACGAAGAGTCTGTTTATTCATTTTTCATCTATTAACCCGGAAGCTTCTCTTGAAAATGACGCGTTGACCCTCGCTGAAAAAAATAGTGTTAAAGAGCATCTGAAGAAAATTAACAAATACAAAACCTTGTTTGAAAACGGCGAAGTAAAAACCTCTTTCAATGAATTTAAAAGAGAATGCAGAAGAATTGCCGCTCAGTATATTGCCTCTATATTTAACGAACGAAAGTCAGAATCGTATAAAAATTGGTTGACTCTTTTGAATAAAAAATTCAAAAACAATTCTGGGTTTCATTATTTGATACTAAAACCTTTGATTGAGCAATCTGGATACAATTCAAGAAGGTCCATTTCCCTCCCGGATGAAGCTGTATTAAAATGGCTTTATGTTAGAATAGAAAATAGATTTTATAAGCCTTCTGTAAATTTAATGCAAGAGTACAGATTGCGATTGGTTCAGGGATTGAAGGGCAGTGTTATAAATGGATGGCAATACATTCCTAGCGGAACTTCCAACACTTCTATTTTAACGGCTGTTTCATTCGCAAGTGGTTGGTGTATTGAGGGGAGGGATATGGCTCATTATTATCTGAAGGATTGCTTTTTTTACATATTAAAAATAAATCATAGGCCCGTCGTAGCGATTAGGGTTAGAAATATTGGAATCGGATTTGATCTAGTTGAAATTAGAGGAGTACATAATTCTCTTCCATTGAATTATTACCCTGAAATTTGGTTTTTTGTAAAAATCATTTTCCCCGAATTCAGTGGAAGTGATTTGGGTCAAAAATCTGTTGTTGCTAGTCTTCTTTCTGATTTTTGTGATGTCACTTTAAAAAATATTGAACAGAATGAAAAGAATGTTTCCTGGTGGCAGGATAAACTTGATTTATGGCCAGGCACCTATGATTTTATACCGAAGGCAATTAAGTCAAGTTGTGTTTTAAATACTGAGAATTATATTACTAATAGTTTCTACTGGAGCTTAGGAACTAGTTTTTGGGCAAAATACGGCATCAAGTTTTCTGAAGAGGATTATTTGACTCTACTCATTCAATTTCCACAATTTTATAATATGATCCTTGATAAAGAAAATGAAACCTATAAAAATGCTTGTATAACAGGAGTTGTGAATCGATTAAAATTTGAAGACATAACGTTAAAAGAATATAAAGAACTACCAGGTTTCATTAAAAACAGCAGCCAGGTAGTTGAGCAACTTCAGAAAAAATTACCACAAAATTTAATAGAGTCTCTAACGAAACGCCCTAAAAATCATGATGAGCGTAGTGAGAATCCTCAACTTGCTCATTTAATTGCATTTAAAGTCGATGAAGAAATTGAAATTACAATAAAAAGGGTTTTGGAATACATTGTAAAAAACGACAGTAGTGATTTTTCTGATATCATATTTCCAGAAGAAATTCGAAAACATCCTAAGTTCGAATATATTCGTGAGCAAGCCTGGTTAAAGGCAGTAATCAATAACCCCACCTTTTATTTTGCCTTTCCGATTGATTTAATTCAAAAAAATATTTGGAGGCCCCAAACAAGCATTAATGAAAAATATGAGGAAATGCTCAAAAAGTGGGTTCAAACGATAGAAACTCGTCCTTGGTATTTGGAAACTGAAAACAAGGTTCCCAAATCTGTTCGCTATCACGAATCGCTTTTGCGGGCTTACCTCAGAGGATGGATCGAAATTTTGAAAAAAACACCGCACTGCATTTGGAAAAAAGTTAACCCTTACCAACGAGTTTATATGTCATATGCGGCGCTTCGTAATTTCCATATTTTTAACACCATAGCTCATTCCCGTTCTTTTAAATCAAGAGGTAGAGGTTACAGCAATGCTTCAAACCGCATGTTTGAAATACCAGCCTTTCAATTAGCAATACTTTATGCGGGGGTGATTTTTGATATTCCAAAACATGAAATACAGCAATTTATTAAGCCACTATACCCCGATGCTCCGGATCCCGCTAAAGCTGATCCACAGAGGTCTCTAATAGCTCAATATAAAAATATTCCGATGGCACAATTTGTCTCTATGATACGTAAGACAAATGTTCCAGAAAATTATTATTTCAATAGGATTGACCCCAATATCCCTTATGTGCCTAAAGTAAAATTTGGCAGTCGCATTGAATTGGAGATAAATGGACGGGTTCAATTTTTTTCTTTTGGAGTTCAATACCAAGATTTTGAATTCATTGAAAAAGAAAGTCCAGAGGCAAAAATTCTATTAGGAAAGTTTGAAGGAGATGAAATCCCGGAATTGAATATGAAAATTAAAGCGATTTATTGAAAATAAAGTATTTCAAAAAACTTTCAAAAATCATTTTTTTCTTCTATAAATTAAATCTAGCTTAGTCCTAGAATCAAAATTTACCCATCATTTTATTGCTGAAAAAGAATATTTACACAGTGTGTTAAAATATCTGTGCTTGTACGTTTGTAACCCCTAAATAAATAATATATGAAGAGTATCTGGTTTAAGAAAGTTGCTGAAAAGTATGGTTGGATGGGAAATATGGCTCCGTATCCCATCATGTATAATGGGAAAGTTTGGCTCACGAGTGAGGCTTTGTTTCAGGGAATGCGGTTTGATGATGAGGAAATAAAAGAAATAATAAGAAAAGAAAAGAGTCCGATGGGGGCAAAAATGAAGTCGAAAAAATATAAGGATCAAATGGTTGTGATACCAATGTCGCCTCAAGATGTTGAAAATATGAGAAAGTGTGTAAAAATGAAGTTTGATCAACACCCTCAGTTAAAAAAGGAGTTGATGAATACGAAGGATGCTTATATCTATGAAGATATAGGAAATAGAAATGGGGAGAGACACAAGTTTTGGGGTGTGAAAAAAATAAGTGAAAATGAGGGAGATGGTCAGAATATGATGGGGAGGATTTTAATGGAGTTGAGGGATGAGTATTTGATGGAGTAGGGAGAAAAATTCTCCTTCAAAACTTCAAAAACCAAAAATTTAAATGCAATTACTAATTCTAAAATTTAAAAAAAAATGAAAAAAATCCTTTTTAGTGCAGCGATTTTGTTAATCACTTCTGTAATCAATGCTCAAACATCTGAAGAAAAAACAATGGAAGATGGAAGCGTGGTTATTGTTTACACACCGCAAATTTTTACAAAAGAGGAATCGGAAAAAATTAATCGAAGAATAAGATTGATTCCAACTACTGAGTATTTACTTAAACATCCAACCTTGCCTTTTTCGTATGCAAGTATGAACATGCTTGAAGACGAATTTAACATGATCATTAAACAAGATAGTACGCTTTATGAAGCCACCAAAAATTGTTTTTTGTCGCACATCTATAAGGATGAAAGTCATCAAGCAAAAACTCCAGTTCGCTACCATCAAATTTGGACTTTGCCCGAATCAACCATCAATTTTGATCATAATGGTCTTGCTAATGGCTTGATAGAAATGATGAAAGATTATCACATTGAAAATCTAATAAATAAAAAGGCCTCGTTTTTTTGCCAAGAATTTGAGTTTGAAAACAGGTTTTATTTGGTCGCAATTTTGAATGATTAGGGTTGAAACGGCAATTTATTTATAGATTCAGAAAACACCAACCGATTCAAAGCATGATCTGATTTTTAAAAATCTCATTAGATCTAAAACAGATAAAATATTAAATTTACCTTATGAATAAAATAATAGCATATAAAATTCTAGAAGACGATTTTAGAGAAAACTTAGTTAAGATGGTGAACCAATCCATTGGCGAAGGTTGGCAACCCTATGGTGATTTAATAGTGTATGTATTATCTAATAATTCTTATTGTTTTTGTCAGGCAATGATTAAGACTGATTGAATATCAACTCTTTAAAACTGTTGAAGGTCCTAGAAATTTATTAATATTTTAAACAATGCTAACTAAAAAACAATTTGATGATCTTTGGGATGAGTTTAAAAAAGCTATGCCAAAAGGCAATATTCCGGATTACGATGAATACATAGATAGCGAGAATATGTTTGAGGACTATTTAGATATTTTTCGTGGAATAAACACTAGAATGCAAAGAGGTAGTTTTTCGAGTCAAAAATGGTATTATGAACACCCATTTTTTCAAGGCGACAAAGCAAAACTAGAGAAAAAACCATGTATCAAATATGTTATGATTGGAGAAGCAAGACCTAAGCCAAATTCTCCAATATTTAACCATTGTGGAGGAGACGAGAACAACACATACTTTTATAATGTCACCCATGTAAAAAATACAAGATGGTTGAGCGGACCCTATAATGCTCTATTACCGTCGTATACCAAGCCGTCTTGCCCAAATCAAAAAGCCAAAATGCTGATGGATTTAGCATCAAAAGGATATATATTATTGGATTTATTTCCTTTTGCGATAACTTTTACAAGTTTAATAAGAAAAAAATTGAATGATTTAGGGATAACTAATTTCTTTTATTCAAATTATCTAGATCCAAAACTGACGGAATTGTGCAAATTTACATGTCATGATGATAAAAAACCGATTGTTGCATTTAGTGGCTCTGCTATCACGCATCATTACCTGATGCATCAAATCGCTAATGGAATTCTAACTCTAAACCCTTGTTTTTCTATTTATGCAACCCCAAACTATTTTATTGCACCATTAGTTAGCCCTGCATTGTTGCCACCTACTTTAATAAACTGGTTACCATTACCTAACGCATTAAATGGGATCTATCCTAATATAGGTTTAAAACAATCTCCGTTCTATCGTGCTGAGTGCTGGGACGCATCATTTTCTGGACCTCATTTTCTTTTCATTAGAAACGCTTTTGATTTATAATCTAATGCCCATATGGTTTAAAAAAGTTTGAGAACCCTAGATTTAGCTGGGAAATACTGTTCCTTATCTACTTATAAAACCTGCGAGATTTTAATGGAATTCACTCCATTTTATAGGTAAAGAATTTTTTAAATCGAAGAAATTTCGAAAAATCATTTTTTTTTTCCGAAAACGATGCTGATTTTTGTTTTAACCGATGGGTATGGCCCTCCCCATACACCGAGTTTTATGTGATAAAAAATAAAATTCAACGAATAGGGTAACCAGACGTTGTGAAGAGGAGCTCATCCCACTGGAGAGCTCCATTTTTAGTAAACACTTTTGACCGACTCTTTACAGTGTTATCCCAAAATCAAAGCTATGCAACCAACAATCCAATTACATAATACCCCCAAACCAAGAAGATCAAACTCACCAATGCGAAGTTCATGAGTATTGCTAGCAGGAACCCAATGAAGGTGCCAAATGCTGCTTTTAACGCCCTGCTTTGGTCTTTATAATCCATGTAGAGTTCTCCAATATAAGCGCCTATGAATGGTCCGATTAAAAAACCGAATGGTATGGGTACAATGATTCCGATAATCATCCCAACATATGACCCACGAACCCCGTATTTAGAACCTTTGAAAATCTTCGTTCCGTATGCTGGAATAATCCATTCTAATAGTAAACTTAATCCTGCAATGATACCCGTGACAATTACTATCCATAATGGAAGTTGAATGTTAGTAACAAAGTAACTAAGTAGTATTGCTACCCATGCTAAGGGTGGTCCGCTTAATCCCGGCACAAAAGCCCCAACATAGCCCAGAATAATGAAAATCAGGGAGATAATGAGTAATAGGTACTCCATTAAAACAGGTTGAATGCGTCCGACTTTTTAAGGATTTCCCAGGTATGATCTGAAAGTAATTTAACCGTGGCTAAATACACTAAACTGGTTTTACTTCTGCCCCAATCTTCAGGTGCTACCAAGGATAATAAATACTCCGATTCCTTTTGATACAAATGATAGGTGTGGTGAATCAAGGGTTCAAACTTTAGATTACACCGATAAATCATTTCAGAAATTTCCTTACGCTCTTGAATGCTTTTCGCTTGAACTGCCAATAGTTGAATTTGATCGTAAATTTGCTTGAGTTGCACATCCGTTTGGTACTCCATTGCCCGAAGTGCCCTACTTTTTAGTTTACCTTCATCTTCCGGTTTGATCGGCATACTGCCCGCATGATGCGCATAGGGAAGTAGTCCGGGATTCTCTGCGATTTTCTCCGGATCAATCGGGTTAATAAACGGTTCGTTCTGCTCACTCATTTAATACGATTTTACTCAATTTTTCTCCTACCAATGAACCAATAGCAACACCCATTCCACCCATTCTTACCCCAACAACCGTGTGCTTGTCAATGCGTTTTATGATGGGTTTCTTCGATGTCCCAAGACCCATTGTTCCTGCCCATTGGTATGCTATGTCAAACGATTTACCGGGGATAATGTTCGTTTGGAGTAAGGAAATAAGGTGGTTTTGAATGCGCCCAGTGGGTTCCATTGAGAGGGTTTGCTCTCCGGTGAAATCCAAGTTTCTTCCACCACCAAAGAGTATTCGATTTCCAATGTTCCTGAAATAGTAATATCCTTCATCAAAATGAAAGGTTCCATTAATGGCTAGGTCGTCTATTGGCGTAGTTACCAATACTTGAGCTCGAGCGGGAGTTACATCTAAGGGCAATAGGTTTGCCGCAAAGCCATTGGTGCAGACAACAACTTGATTTGCATGTAAGGTGCCAAATGGGGTGAGCAGTTCGCCCGAATCAATAGATTGAACAGGCGTTCCATACAAGAATTTAATTCCTGCTGTAATGCAAGATGCATGCAATGAATCAATTAATTGATCGGTTTGTATACTGCCTTCTAAGCGGTTTTTAAATGCAAACTTGAACCCGCGTATTCCCGATTTTGCAAGCATTTCATGGTCTTCGCCATAACACGATGCTTGCCCTGTGATTTTTTGAATATTATCGTTTAAATACGCTAAAAAGTCGGTGGATAAGTGTTCGTTTTTATCTAATAAATCCCAGGATCCACACGCTTCATATCCCATGCGCGCTGACGGGACAAGTTCCAGTAGACGTTTTAACCCGTCGTAACGCATTGCAACGGTTTCCCATACCTCTTCTTCACTCATGCTTGCTAAATCGGTGTAGATTTCGGAAGGACTACCAAAACACGCAAACCCCGCATTTTTAGAACTGGCACCCGTGGGTAAATATCCACGTTCTAACACAACAACTCGCAAGGATGAGTTGGCGTGTTTTAAGGCCAAAGCGCAGGTCATACCGACAATTCCAGCGCCTATAATCGCAACATCGATATGATCCGTATAGGCACGCTTTTCCCAGAAACTTAAGTCCTTATAATTAAGCATTTTATTTTCTCGCTTTATTTGTCGAAATTTGTAAGACTAAGG
>DBCM01000007.1:0-3737 GCA_002293045.1 Flavobacteriales bacterium UBA958
TGAATCTGCAGTAAATACCACGCGTGAATCCTTCATTTCTGATGCTACCCAAACGCGAGACTGGCATCCATGAATTAAGCGGTCTTCAGTTTTCTTTTCTTCGCTTATCAAGGGGAGTTCTTTGCCTAAGTCAATGATGTACTCATATTTTTCCATCCAGTCGTCAAACATGGCAAATTCTTCAATGATCTCATCCTGTATTTGGTTGATGGATTTACTCATGATAATAAGTGTATTGAACGTTCTACGGCAACAATGAATTGGTCTATTTCTTCCGTGGTGTTGTAAAATGCCAACGAAGCACGGACCGTTCCAGGAATGTTGAATTGTTTCATCAAAGGTTGCGTGCAATGATGACCTGTTCGAACAGCAATTCCTTGCTTATCCAGTAACGTGCCTAAATCCAGTGGATGGATATCACCTATTAAAAACGACAAGGTGCTGCTCGTTTCTGGGGCTTCGCCAATAAATCGAACGCCGGGGATTTCGCGCATTCGTGCTCTCAAATAAGTTCCCAGGGTATGCTCGTGTTTAAACGCCCCAAGTAAATCAATGGATGTCAAATAGTTGAAGGCTGCACCAAGAGCAATGGCACCGCTTATGTTTGGCGTTCCCGCCTCAAATTTTAAGGGTAAACCGTTGTAGGTTGTTTTTTCAAAGCTCACTTGTTCAATCATGTCTCCACCGCCTTGATAGGGAGGGAGGGGCTCCAGAACGTCTTTTTTACCATATAGGATTCCAATACCGGTTGGCCCAAAAACCTTGTGCCCAGAAAAGGTTAAAAAATCGCAATCCAAGGTTTGTACGTCGATCGGAAGGTGTTGAATACTTTGAGCGGCATCTAGCAAAACCTTAGCGCCAACTTGATGCGCTTTTTCGATGAGGTATTTCACAGGGTTTATAGTGCCTAAGGTATTCGAAATGTGAATGATACTCAATAATTTAGTACGTTCGCTCAGCAGGGCATCGAAGGCCTCTAAATCTAGGGTGCCTTCGGGTGTTACGGGAATTACTTTTAATACCGTACCCTTTCGCTCACAAAGCAATTGCCACGGTACAATATTCGAGTGGTGTTCCATGCCCGAAATCAGAATTTCATCTCCCGCTTTGAGGGTTTCTCCCATGCTGAACGCTACCGTATTGATAGAATCCGTCGTTCCTTTGGTGAAAACCACTTCTTTGCTGTGTAAGGCATTGATGTATTGCGCAATGGTAGTTCTTGCCTGTTCGTAGGCATTGGTGGCTTGATCACTTAGGAAATGTACCCCCCGATGAACGTTCGAATTTTCATGGGTATAATAGCTGGAAATCCGTTCTATTACATGCTTCGGCTTTTGTGAGGTTGCCCCGTTATCAAAGTAAATCAAGGGTTTTCCGTTAACAGACTCCTTCAAAATTGGAAAGTCTGCTCTGATTTGATTTACATTGAATTCACTCATGGTACAAAGGTACAACAATCAATTACGTGGAATAGTTCTAAATAGGCGAAAGTTACTTTGGTTGCAATTCGATGTAAGGGATGAGCATTTCTTCCATGGAAATCCCGCCGTGTTGAAACGTATTTCCGTAATGATTTACAAAGTGATTGTAGTTGTTTGGGTATACAAAGAAATCTGACTCTCGGGCAAAGACGTATTCATTTGAAAGTTTTATTTGGGGAAGAAAAGCTTCCGTTGGCTTATTCACAACAAATACTTCTTTCGCATTGTAACTGAGTCCCCGCCCCACTTTATAGCGCAGGTTGGTATTGGTGGAGCGTTCTCCAACAATCTTGATCGGTTTATTCACTTTTACCGTTCCATGGTCCGTAGTGATGGTGAGGTGAGCACCAATTTCACGGAATTTCAAAATCAATTCGTGCAGGGGAGAATGCTCAAACCATGATTTGGTCAGGGATCGATATGCAGCTTCATCGCTGGCTAATTCCCGAATCATTTCCATTTCTGTTCGCGCATGGGAAAGCATGTCTACAAAGTTGTACACTACAAAATTCACATCGTTTTCCTTGATTTGACTAAATTGCTCGTTGAGTTTTTTTCCAGCTTCTAGGTTGGTGATTTTGTGATAACTCCACTTACATTGCTTGCTTAATCGTTTCAGTTGCTGCTCCAATAGTTCTTTTTCAAATTGATTTTTACTGCCCTCGTCTTCCTCATAGCGCCAATATTGCGGAAATTTCTTTTCGATTTCAGAGGGAAGTAATCCGGCGAAAAATGCGTTGCGTGCATAGTGTGTAGCCGTCGGTAATATGGAGTAAATTACATATTCCTCCTCCTTTTGATAGGATTTAGAAATTAGGGGTTCCAATATTTTCCATTGATCGAAGCGCAGGTTATCAATCACCAATACCGCCAATTTTTCCTTACCGATTTTGGGCAATATCCGCGTTCGAATCATGTTGTGCAACATGTATGGTGTATCCTCAGTGCCGTTTAACCAATCGAGGTAATTGTCCTCAATGAAATCACAAAACAGTTGATTCGCTTCCTTTTTTTGCATGTCGAAGATTTCCTTCATTGCTTTGTCTTCGGCCTGTTCCAATTCCAACTCCCAATAGACCAATTTACGGTGCATTTCTGTCCATTCATTGGCATCCATTCGGTTGTTTAACTGCATGCCGAGTTGACGGAATTCCTGCTGGTAGTTGACGTTGGTTTTCTGAGCTACCAACTGCGTTTGTTGCAGTATTTTCTTGAGGCTGAGTAATATTTGATTGGGGTTTACCGGTTTGATGAGGTAGTCTGCGATTTTACTTCCAATGGCCTCCTCCATGATGAATTCTTCTTCACTTTTGGTGATCATAACCACAGGTACCAGGGGATTGATTTCCTTGATTTTAGATAAGGCTTCTAAGCCACTGATTCCCGGCATGTTTTCATCTAAGAAAATGACATCGTACGTGTTTTCCTCCGCTTTATCAATAGCATCTGTTCCATTCGTAACACGGTCTACAGAATACCCCTTAGATTCTAGAAACAGGATGTGCGGTTTTAATAAGTCTATCTCGTCGTCAGCCCAAAGTATTTTACCCATTGCGTTTAATTAAGTAAGTTTGCAGTATTAATTGTAAAAATAAGCAATTGCCAACTTTTTCTCATCCTTCCAACAAAAAGAAAATCATTAACGATCCGGTTTATGGATTTATCGCAGTTCCAGATGAGTTAATTTTTGATGTATTGAATCATCCCTACATGCAGCGCCTTCGACGGATCATGCAGTTAGGACTCTCTCATTTGGTTTATCCAGGGGCTCAACACACACGATATACCCACGTATTAGGTGCTATGCACTTGATGGGCTTGGCGGTTTCGGTGCTTCGACGGAAAGGGAATGAGATTACCGAAGATGAAGAACGTGCCGTTAAGTTAGCCATTCTCTTGCATGACATCGGACATGGCCCTTTTAGTCATGCTTTGGAATACGATATCGTCAATGGAGTAACCCATGAGGATTTAAGTGGATTGTTCATTGAACGCCTGTCCACTGAATTTGGGGATGATCTGGGGCGGGCCAATTTGATTTTTAAAAACGAGTACACAAAACCCTTTTTACATCAATTGGTGTCAAGTCAGCTCGATATGGACCGCTTGGATTATTTAAATCGCGATAGCTTTTACAGCGGAGTCAGTGAAGGAATTATTGGGTCGGACCGTCTCATTGAGATGCTTGCAGTGCATGATGGTAATTTGGTATTAGAGGAAAAGGCAATTTATTCGGTAGAAAAGTTCATTGTAGCC
>DBCM01000007.1:3843-22785 GCA_002293045.1 Flavobacteriales bacterium UBA958
AAACAAGGCGTAACGCTTTTTGCTTCTCCTGCCTTGACCTTATTCTTACAAAGGGATGTGACCTTACATGATTTTAAAACAGACCCCCAATATTTAGACGCCTTTGCGCAATTGGATGATTACGACATTTGGGGTGCCATTAAGGTATGGCAGCATCACGAGGACCGAATTTTGGCACTCTTGTGCAGTGGGTTGGTAAATCGAACCCTATTTAAAATTGAAATTTCAAAACAGCCCTTTCCGATTGACCGTATTTCACTCGAAAAAGAATTGGTTCGCAACCACTTTAATGTGGATTCAGAAGGCTTAGATGATTTGGTATATCACGATTTACTGATGAATAAAGCCTATACCAACGATAAGCAAAACATCAATTTGCTTATGAAAAATGGTGCTGTAATTGATTTGGCGAAAGCGTCGGATAATCTGAATATCTCTGCATTAGCACATCCCGTTGAGAAATACTTCTTGTGTTATCCACAGCATCATTGACGTCCAAGCTTACCCGCTTTCCAATCCTGAACTAACTTCGCCCACGAATATGGGTTGAATAAATTATTCGCCGGCAATTGCCCATTGGTATACAACTTGGTTAATCGTTGGTTTTGAGCATATCCATAAGCGAGGGAAGCGTCATTGCTCATTTTTGCAGCTACAAAAGCCAAGGATTCTCCAGATAATTCCCGCTGAGCCCTGCGCATGGCGTCCTCATAAGGCCGCATCTCAACAAAATATCGAGCAAATTCGTCGCGAGATGGCCACGGGTGAACCACGACCTCAGGCATGTTCAGGGTGTCCGCTTGCATCAAGTGCACAATGCTGTACCGATTGTCCGCTAACGTATCTGGTATGATATAACTCGAACTTGCGTACCCATAAAAGTTAAAAATCAAGGTGTCGCCGGGAAAGGAAACTAGGGTAAAAAACCCGTAATAATCAGAAATAACCCCTTTTCGAATGGATTTATTCCACACTGTCGTATACGGAAGCGGTTCCAGGTTGTCCTCCGCAATGATAACCCCAGAAATTTGAAGCATGCTGGCCGTGTCAATGTGCGAACGCTGAGACCTGGCTGCAAGTGAAATAAGCAATATGAGACAAAGCGTCATCCATTTCATAGGTTACAAGATTAATGAAAAAAGCGCAGGAAAAGGGTGATTTTAATTTAATTAACATTTCAAGTTCCCTTCACTAAAATAATCCCCTGAAATTTAGTATTTTTGCGAGAATTTATTGCTTTAGATTCAAACATGTCACTAACCAATTTAACCCAAATTACTGAAGGCCTCACGTTCGATGATGTGCTGTTGGTACCTGCGTTTTCTCAAGTATTGCCTCGAGAAGTCGTCTTACAAAGTCGCTTCTCAAGAAACATCATCGTAAATGCGCCAGTGGTGTCATCCGCGATGGATACCGTTACCGAACATCGCCTTGCAATTGCCATTGCGCAGCAAGGGGGAATTGGAGTAGTCCATAAAAACATGACCATTGCCGAACAGGCCATCGAAGTACGCAAAGTAAAGCGCTCGGAGAGCGGGATGATTATAGATCCAATTACCCTTTCGGAATCTGCCACCGTGGGAGATGCCTTAGAGTTGATGAAGGAGAATAGCATTGGTGGTATTCCTGTGGTTGATGAAATTCGCTGCTTGAAAGGCATTGTAACTAACCGCGATTTGCGTTTTGAACGCGAATTGTCTAAACCAATATTAGAGGTCATGACCTCTACCAATTTAATCACCACAAAAGATGGAACTGACTTAGCTACGGCAGAAACGATTCTTCAGCAGAATCGAATTGAAAAGCTTCCTGTGGTTGATTTAGAGGGCCGATTAATTGGCTTAATTACGTATCGTGACATCATTAAAGTTAAAGAACATCCGCTTTCTTGTAAAGACAATTTAGGTCGACTTCGAGTGGCTGCAGCCATCGGTATTGCAGACGATACCATGGAGCGCGTAAAAGCCCTCGTTGAGGCAGGGGTGGATGCAGTAGTGATTGATACGGCTCATGCGCACACCGCAGGGGTAGTGAAACAGTTGAAAGGCATCAAAGAAATATATCCAACCTTAGAAGTGGTAGTAGGGAATATTGCTACAGGTGAAGCCGCTCGCTTTTTAGTAGAAGCAGGGGCAGATGCCGTCAAAGTGGGTATCGGTCCGGGTTCAATCTGCACCACGCGTATCATTGCAGGGGTGGGTGTTCCTCAGTTAACTGCCGTTAATGAAGTTGCTAAGGCGATTGAAGGCAGCGGTGTGTCGGTAATTGCAGACGGAGGGATTCGATACACCGGTGATATTGTTAAAGCCATTGCCGCAGGGGCGGACAGTGTAATGCTTGGTGGAATGTTTGCCGGCGTAGAGGAATCTCCCGGGGAAACCATCATTTATGAAGGCCGTAAATTCAAAACATACCGGGGAATGGGTTCGTTAGAAGCCATGCAAAAGGGATCAAAAGATCGCTATTTCCAATCCGGAGAAGAAAATATTAAGAAATTAGTCCCCGAAGGTATTTCTGGACGTGTGCCATTTAAAGGACAACTCCTGGAGGTAATGTACCAAATTACCGGCGGTTTGCGCGCGGGAATGGGGTATTGCGGAGCAAAATCAATCGCCGATTTAAAAGGGGCACGTTTTGTTCGAATTACCTCAGCTGGTGTGCGTGAATCCCACCCACATGATGTAACCATCACTCGAGAAGCACCGAATTATAGTTTAAAATAAACCATCAAACACCCATGAAAAGAATAGTATTTGGAATTTTAACGCTCGTTTTTTCCTTGGCTTATGGTCAGAAAGATCCGGTTATCCTGAAGGTGAACGGAGAGAAAATTACAAAAAGTGAATTCTTGCAAATTTATTTGAAGAACAATCCGAATCCAAAATATGACCAAGCTTCCATGGATGAGTACATGGATTTGTTCAAAAAATTTAAATTAAAAGTAATTGAGGCAGAAGCCCTGGGATATGATACCATACCGAAGTTAAAGCGGGAGTTCGAAGGATACAAGCGACAATTAGCCATTCCTTATTTAATTGATTCTGCGCAAAATGATAGCTTGGTGCGTGAGGCCTACTTCAGAACAGTAAATGAAGTCCGATGTTCGCATATTCTCGTGAAATTGGATCCATCCGCAACGCCTGCAGATACGCTTGCTGCATATAATCGAATTCTTGCCCTCAAGGCGCGCATCGATAAAGGAGAGGATTTCGCCTCGGTTGCTCGAATGAAAAACGGCTCTGATGATCCGTCTGCTGCGAATAACGGAGGAGATTTAGGCTACTTTACTGCATTCCAAATGGTCTATCCTTTTGAGGACATGGCCTACAAAACTCCGGTTGGTAATGTTTCCGTTCCGTTCAAAACCCGTTTTGGATACCACATTTTGAAAACAACCGGTCTTCGTCCCTCCCGTGGTTCCATTAAAACGGCTCATCTCATGATCAACGTGGCCAAAGATGCGGATCAAACAACCAAGGATAACGCAAAAAAGAAAATCGATGAAATTTACCAAAAGCTGAAAGACGGGGCTAAATGGGAGGAAATGGTTGCCATGTATTCTGAAGATCCGGGGACCAGTAAAAAAGGCGGCGAATTACCCATGTTCGGATCAGGTACCACCCAACGTATGGTTCCTGAATTTGAAGAGGTAGCCTTTGCGCTACAGGCCGACGGAGAGTTTAGTTCCCCCTTGAAAACAAACTACGGCTACCACATCATTAAGCGCTTAGAGCGCAAAGACGTGGCATCGTTTGAATCCCTAAAAAAGGAATTGCAAACCAAGGTAAATAAGGACGAACGTTCCAAGAAAACACAAAATTCTTTTGTGAGAAAATTGAAGGCGAAATATAATTACATCGCGGGTCCTTCAGAAAACTTAGTGTGGTTTGAAACCAATTTGGATTCCACGTATTTTATGGGGAAATGGAATGCCTCAGGATTGAAGTCGAATAAAACACTCTTTACGCTCGATGGGGTTTCTTTTGGTCAACAACAATTTGCCCGCTATTTAGAGAAAAACTACCGTGCACTGAAAAAGGATGAAGGGAAAATGACGGTGGCTAGTCAGTATGTAAATTGGGAAAAATCGGCGATATTGGAGTATGAGGAACGCCTACTTCCCGCAAAATATCCAGACTACAAAGCGCTTACCAATGAGTATCACGATGGAATTTTATTATATGAAGTAATGTCGGATAAAGTTTGGAATAAAGCGGTTAAAGATACGGCTGGACTTCGCGCTTATTTCTTAGCTAATCGCGACAATTACATGTGGCCTGCGCGCCTTGAGGCGACGGTATATGAGTGTTTGAGTCTGGGAGTTGCCAATGAAGTTGCTTCCATGATCATCAACGATACCATCACTTCAAAACATGTAATCGAGAAAATCAATAAGGATTCGGAATTGAATCTAAAGGTGAAAATGAACAAGTTTGACCCAGAAACTACCGCGTTCATGAAAGGTAAATCCTTGGCAATGGGAGTGAATAACACGTATGAGTTTGATGGGAAGCTTTACGTGGTTAAGGTGACGAATATGCTGCCGGTAATGAGAAAGGAATTCAGTGAAGCAAAAGGTTCTGCTACCTCGGATTATCAAAATTTCTTGGAGAAAAATTGGCTTGACAGTTTAACTTCGAAATATAAGGTTAAAGTCAATAAAAAAGTGCTTTATAACCTCGGGAAGTAATGAGGGTATATGTGCTTTATTTGGTGATTTTTTGTGTAAACCTTGTACAGGCGCAACCCCGTGTCTTAGATAAAATTGCTGCACAAATTGGAGACAACATCATTTTGCTTTCAGACTTAAAAGTTCAAGAGATGCAGGCCAGAGAGGCCAATGTGGCCATTGACAGCTCTTTCAGTTGCCGCATGCTCGAAGAGTTGATGATTGAACAAGTGCTTGTGAACCAAGCAAAACTCGATAGCGTAATAATCCCCGATGAGCAAGTAGACGCCGATATGGAAAATCGCTTGCGTTTAATTCAACAACAAATGGGAGGACGTCAAAAACTTGAGGAGTTTTATGGCATGACGTACAGCGAAATTAAAGACAAGTTTCGGGAATCTATTCGTTCGAAAATGCTCGCAGATGAAATGCGAAATACAATAACCGGCGTGCTGAGTGTTACTCCAAAGGAGGTTTCCTCATTTTTTAATTCCCTTCCTGCGGATAGCATTCCTTTTATCAATATGCAATTGGGATTTCAGCAAATTGTGATTTATCCGGAAATCACCAAAGCGGATAAAAAAACAGCCTATGAGAAACTGGCAGGCTTGAGAAATGAAATCGTGGTCTCTGGTAAATCCTTTGAGTCCATTGCTCGCCTGTACTCTATGGATCCAGGAAGTGCGCCTATGGGGGGTAAAATTGCCGCTACCAAAGGCATGATGGTGCCCCAATTTGAATCGACAGTCTTTAAATTGAAGCCCAATGAGGTTTCTGAAATTATTGAAACGGAATTCGGTTATCACATTATTAAATTACTTTCCCGTGCGGGGGAGGATTTCGTGTGCTTGCACGTATTGATTCGTCCGGAATTCAGCATTCAAGCGGTTAATCGGGCCTCTCAGCGCATGGATTCTTGCTACAGAATGTTGAAGATGAATGAACTGACGTGGGAGCAAGCGGTTTCAAGGTTTTCTAACGATGCCGGGACCAAACAAAATAAAGGAATCATTACTAATCCTAAAAATGCTTCCCAAATGTGGGACATGAGTGATTTGAATGAGATTGATCAACAGATTTATTTATTAACTGATGCCATGGAAGAAGGGGATGTTACTCAACCCAACCTGTACATGGATTTTATGACGCGAGAACAAGGGATTAGAATTGTTCGTCTAATGAAGCGTATTCCTGCACACAAAGCAAATTTAAGCGAAGATTATGCCCTGATAAAACAAGCGGCTGAAAACGATAAACGAACCCGCATTTTAAAGGAGTGGGTAGATGCTAAACTTGGTAATGCCTATATTCGAATCGATGCGGAATTTCAAGGATGTTCGTATCAGCATAACTGGATAAATAACTAACCCAATGAATGATTCAGAGAAATTACTTGCCTTAAGTGCAAGCTATAAAGACCTTAAAGCTGAAATCCATAAAGTGATTATTGGCCAAGAGGATGTGGTTGATCAGGTGTTGATTTCCATGTTTTCCGGTGGACATTGCTTGCTGATTGGTGTGCCAGGTTTGGCGAAAACACTCTTGGTTAATACCATTTCAAGCGCCTTAGGCATTGGATTCAATCGCATCCAATTTACCCCAGATTTAATGCCCTCCGACATCGTGGGTTCTGAGATTTTAGATGAATCACGGAATTTTAAGTTTATCCAAGGCCCTCTTTTTACAAACATGGTCCTTGCGGATGAAATTAACCGAACTCCTCCTAAAACACAATCCGCCCTGTTAGAAGCCATGCAAGAACGACGAGTAACTGCTGCAGGAACCAGCTACGTGCTTCCAAAACCGTTTTTTGTGTTAGCGACGCAAAACCCAATCGAGCAGGAAGGAACATATCCCTTGCCAGAGGCACAACTCGACCGTTTCATGTTTAATGTTTGGGTGGATTACCCGGTTTACGAAGATGAATTAACCATCGTTAAAGCCACGACCACCGACTCAACAATAACCGTGAATCCTGTAGTTTCAGGCGCAGAAATCTTAGATTATCAATCCCTAATTCGACGCATTCCCGTAGCGGATAACGTGTTGGAATACGCCGTTAAATTAGTGGCTAAAACACGGGTAAATTCTCCATACGTAGATGAGCTGACTAAGAAATATATCACATGGGGAGCAGGCCCAAGAGCATCCCAATATTTGGTGTTGGGGGCCAAGTGCCATGCCGCATTAAATGGAAAATTTTCACCGGATATTGAGGACGTTAAAGCCGTTGCCGCCCCGATTTTACGCCATCGCTTGGTACGTAACTACAAGGCAGAAGCCGACGGGTTTTCTATGGATAAAATCATAGCCTCGCTGCTGTAATTCACTTTTCAACAATACACAGCATTTTGTTGAAAAGAAAGGGGGCAACTTTTAGGTGACCCGAATCGAATGTCCTACTTTCGTTAAAAGCGATTTGGACATGTTCGAGGACGACGATGATGATGCACAATTTGAGGGTCAGTTACAAGGGGATCTAGCACTGTTCGAGTCCTTTTTGTCGGGTAATACCCTTGGGTTTATCGACAGCGATCGCATGGAGGCGCTCATTGATCATTATTTTTCTGAAGGTGATTTTATAAAAGCCAAACGTGCTGCAGAAATTGCAGATGCCAACTTCAGCTACAATCCCGTATTTAAATTGCGTATTGCTCAATCGTTGAGTGGGCTAAAATCTTACGCTGATGCCATTACCTTACTTGCCACGCTTGAACAAACCGGATTACCCCAATTTGAAGTTTGGGTTACCTATGGAACTATATTCAGTGAAATGGGAGATTTTTCATCCGCAATTCATTACTTGTCGATGGCCTTGCCTTTGGCAGACGAACCGGATCAAATTGAAATTTACCTGGATATTTCCTTTGCCTATCAGAAACTGAAAGACATGGATGCCAGCATTGAAGTGCTCTCGAAAGGATTGGAGAAAAATCCGAATTCGGAATCGATGCTTTATGAATTGGCGTTTACCTTTGACCGAGTAGGGAGATATCAAGATTCCATACATACCTATGAGCGCTACTTGGAAGAAAATCCCTATGCGAACATGGCTTGGTATAACTTGGGGAATGCCTATTCTAAACTGGAGGACTTTGACAAAGCCATATGGGCTTATGACTATTCTATCTTGATTTTTGATGAGTTTGCTCCTTCCCATTTTAATATGGGCAATGCCTATCTTTCTTTGGGGAAGTATTTTCAAGCAATCGAGCGCTTTAAGACAGTCTTGAGCTTGGAGGGTGACGACCCGATGGCTTTATGTTATTTGGGAGAGGCGCACGAGCAATTAAAAGAATATGATATCGCTCTGAATTATTATCGCCTAAGTCTTGAGCTCGATCCAAGCATTTACGAAGCATGGTTAGGAATCGGAATTATTACTGACATTCAAGGAAAAACCAAAGAAGCCATTGCGATTATACAAAAGGCTCTATCGTGTGATCCGCTAAATGCCTCTGTAAATTTAGTGCTGGCGAATGCGTATCATAAAGTAGATAACTTGGACCAAGCGCGATATTACTTCGGGCAAGCATTGGAATTGGATTGGGAAGATGAAGAAATTTTGAGGGATTATGTCTTCTTTTTACTTGAACAAGGTCCCATTCAAGCACTCGAATTGTTAGAGGATTTCCAAATGGAGCTCGCGAATAATCCAGAATATTTACTCCTTTTCACGCATACCTTGGTTCATTTAAATCGTATGCCTGAGGCTATTTTATTGTTCTCCTCCTTAGTGGCTTTGAGTCGAGAACAAGCGCAGTACTTACTGGATTGGAACCCGGCCCTTCAAAGTCACAAAGATTTTGTAACTTTGTTCCATGAGTAATTTTACACTTCCATTTATTCCGGAAAGACCACAAAAGCCTCGAAAAGAAGGGGTTACTATGATGATGGACAAGGGGATGGGCTTGAGGGAAACCGAACATTTCATCGAAGCATCCGCACATTTAACGGATTTGGTGAAATTTGGATTTGGAACTTCATACGTTACCAAAAACCTCGAAGAAAAAATCAAACTGTATAAAGAGGCAGGTATCCGTCCTTATTTAGGAGGAACCTTGTTTGAGGCGTTCTACGCGCGAGGCTTGGTGGATGACTATCAACGGCTATTAGATCGCCTCGGATTGGACTTGGTAGAGATTTCCGATGGGTCAATTATCATTCCCCACAAAGAAAAGTGCAAGCTTATTAAACAAATGTCTAAATCGAGAACCGTGCTCTCAGAGGTTGGTTCTAAGGATTCGGGCATCATTGTTTCGCCATTTAAATGGGTGAGCTGGATGAAGGCAGAATTAAACGCGGGTTCATGGAAAGTAATTGCGGAAGGACGTGAAGCAGGGAATGTTGGTGTATTTCGACCCAACGGCACCGCACACACGATGCTCATCAATCACATCATTGCTCGAGTAGACCCAACACAAATCCTTTGGGAAGCACCACAAAAGAATCAACAAGTGTGGTTCATCAAGTTATTCGGTGCGAATGTAAACCTCGGCAATATTGCACCCAATGATATGATTCCTTTGGAATGTTTAAGACTGGGATTAAGGGGCGATACCTTCTTCGATTTTTTACCCCCAGATTATGCGGATCGCTTGAAACAAGTCAACGACGAGCAGGAAGCGCCAGAAGAGTCTGAAGAGTAAGCCCAGGTGTTTATCCTAAAATCAGAATACACGATTCATGAAGGCCCTATTTATGCCTTGGGAATTGCTGACCATATTGCATTTACAGGATCCTCTGATAAAACCGTAAAATCCATTGATTTAAATACAGGAAATCTGCTTCCTTTTACGGTGCGCAGTGAGGCCTCACCGATTTCCCTGTTGTCTATTCATGCTGAACTCTTAGCAATTGGTTATTTAACGGGTGAATTTTATTTGATAAACCCCAACACACGAAAGGTGCTCTTTGAATATCATTTTACCGGAGATGGGGTGTTTTCGCTCTGTGTATTGAATTCTTCAACGATCGCGATTGGCCTTGGCTCTGGCAGCATGGGCATGCTTGATTTCGCAGCGTATGAGTGGCTCTATTTAGAACAACTTTCTTCCGATAAGATTCGTGCCATGGTTTTTCAAACGACCACCCATAACCTCTACTTGGCCTCCAAGTCGGGAGAGATTGTGGTTTTTAATACCGAAAAATTCATCATCCAAGAGCGTTGGCATGCCCATGACGGCGGGGTGAATTGCTTACTTTTGGCTTCTTCAAATCAATTGGTTTCTGGAGGAAAAGATGGCCATGTAACCGTTTGGAAAGCACAAGAGCGCATTAAATCCATTCCTGCGCATCGTGGAGTTATTTATGGAATTATTGAAGTAGGGGAGTTTCTCATTTCCTGCAGCAGGGATAAATCAATTAAGGTCTGGGAAATGGAAAGCTTGAAGCCCTTTCAAAAAATCACGTTTCATCAGCAATCAGTAAATCAAGTGGTGCAACAAAATGCACATTCTTTCGTTACTGCTTCCGACGATCACCGAATCGCACATTGGATATATGCGGAATAAGTTGATTTTATTGGTTTTTTTACTCCTTGGCTTGCGTCAAATTAAGGCGCAACAAGCCACGTTTTTTTCGCAATCTGAATTGGGATTTTCCCTAGGCCAAATGTACTATATTGGAGACTTAAATCCCTTTCTTCCTTTCAAGAATAGCCAATGGGCATTTAGTTTCATGTATCGCTATAATCTGCATTCACGGATGGCATTGAGGGTGTCTTATTTGCAGGGAAGCGTTCAAGCCGATGATAAGAATTCCTCGAATTCCATTTTAGTGAATCGCAACCTCAATTTTCATTCAGAGATAAAAGAACTGGCTGCTGGGGTTGAATTCTATTTTGCGCCCTTTTATTTTGGTAGAAAGAATGGACAAAAGCAAATCCAAGGGACGGCATACTTTTTAACGCAGCTTGGTGGGTTCTACATGAATCCAAAAACAAGCTTCAATGGGGAGGAGGTTGAATTACGCCCCCTGGGAACCGAAGGACAAGGAACGGTATTAAATAAAAAAGGCACCTACAGTAATTTTCAGTTGTGTGTTCCCCTTGGAATCGGCGCCAAAGCGCAGGTGGGAAAACGAGTTACTTTTAACGTCGATTTAGGAATTCGAAAAACATTTACGGATTACATGGATGATGTTCATTCCGCCACCTATATAGACCCGGCAGTGTTAGGGCAGTATTCGGGAGAGGTAGCAGCGGCACTTTCTAACCAGAGTATAGACGGTGCACGGAATGGATATCGCGGGAATCCAAGCACCAAAGACTGGTATCTATATGCGGGCGGTATGGTAAGCGTTCGCCTTGGTAGGGGAAGAAAATGCTTCCAATTGCGTTAATAATAGGCGTGTGGCAACAAATATTGCTGCACGTAATCAAAAACACCTTCCTTTAAGGTATAAAAGGCCTTAGTATAGCCTGATTCGCGCAATTTACTCATGCTTGCACAGGTGTAGTATTGGTAGGTTTCGCGGATATCAATCGGCGTATCTATGAATGAAATTTGTGGTTCCTTACCCATGGCCTCAAAGGTAAATCGAGCCAAATCAAAAAACGGATTGGCTTCCCCAGAACCTAGGTTGTATATCGCAGAATTTGGCCGTTGTTCCAATAAGAATACAATCACATTCACTACATCCTTCACATATACAAAGTCCCTAGACTGGTATCCATCGGCAACATCTGCACGGTGTGATTTGAAAAGGCTCATGGTGCCCGTGGCTTGGATTTGGTTAAAGGTATGCATCACCACAGAGGCCATTCTTCCCTTGTGATATTCGTTGGGACCGTAGACATTGAAGAACTTGAGCCCTGCCCAAAAGGGTGGTGTTTTTTCTTGCGCTAATGCCCATAAATCAAAATCTTGCTTGGATTGACCGTAGTGATTCATGGGTTTCAAGGATGGAATCAATGCATGGTCATCGCTATATCCATGTTCTCCATTTCCGTATGTAGCTGCGGAGGACGCATACACCAATGGAATCTGGTGTGTGGTACATATTTCCCAAATCTGAATCGAATAGTTGAGGTTAAGGTGGTCTAGCAGCGCTAAATCTTGTTCGGTGGTATTGGTACGAGCCCCGATATGAAGTACAGCCTCAACCTGCGTTGCATGTTGCCTAAACCAATCAATAAACAGCGATCGATCAATGAATTCTACCTGAGAAGCATGTATAAAATTATCTTGTTTTCTTTCGATATTGAAATCATCTACCGCAACTAGGTGGTGTGTGTGTTTACGCGCATATTCTGCTAAAAGACACGATCCAATAAATCCCGCAGCCCCCGTGATTACAAGCGTAGGTTTATTATTCGGGTTTGGCATGAAGGCATTGTTTGACATTAAAACAAGCCGTGAATTTCACCATCAATCATATTAATAATCTTCCCTAAGTCTTCTTGACTTTCGGTAAAATTATTATTGTCGATATCAATGATTAATAACTTGCCCTTGTCATAGGTTGAAATCCATGCCTCGTAGCGCTCATTCAAACGTTTCAAGTAATCCAAACGAATACTCTCTTCATAATCTCTACCTCGTTTTTGGATGTGACTCACCAAGGTTGGTATGCTTGCACGCAAATAAATCAATAAATCGGGTGCTTTAACAAAGGAATCCATGAGGTTAAATAAAGAGAAATAGTTCTCGAAATCACGAGTAGTCATCAGCCCCATGGAATGCAAATTCGGCGCAAAAATATAAGCGTCTTCGTAAATCGTCCGGTCTTGGATGACCGTTTTTTCTTGCGAATGAATGTCTTGGATTTGTGAAAATCTACTGTTCAAGAAGTATACTTGTAAATTGAACGACCACCGTTGCATGTCTTCATAAAAGTCATTCAAATAGGGATTTTGTTCCACGTCTTCAAAATGTGTTTCCCATCCATAATGTTTTGAAAGCATGTTGGTTAGTGTGGTTTTACCAGCACCAATATTTCCGGCGATTGCAATGTGCATTGATTTGATTTTAAGCGACTAAATTACAAATTTAGGATTGAATTTTGGTGAATTTTAAGGCTGAATTATAAACACTTTTAGTTCGTTCGGTGTTCTCGCAATTAATTGATTTCTAGATATATACAATTCAAGTATCGTTTCCGTTGTGGATATTTTGTAAACTTCATTCACGCCTTCGAATAAATCTCGGTAATACAAGGTGTGCTCATTAACAAAGAAGAATCCATCGGCAAATGGAATCATCGCCTGATTTGTTTCCGAGGCAGAGCGCACCACATTCATAAAGTCATCCATCAAGCAGATTTTGCCATCTGTGGAACTAATCCATAGTCCTGATTCATTTTCATTCAATGCGATGTCACCAGATATGCCGAGTATTCCTTGAAGATTGCTGACTCCTTGAACTTCAGTTTTAGTAACATAGTTAAACAGGATTAATTTGCTGTTCAGTTCATCGTAAAGCCAGATCATGTCCGGGCGTTTACTGGATGCTACGGCACTCACATTAAGCAGGTCGAGCTCATCTAAATTGATGCAATCTCCATTCGCACTGAGCGTATTGTCTAATAAACACAGCTGTTGTTGACTTTTTGAGAACACCATTACTTTCAACGAGTTGATGGTTTCAATGTCGTCAATCGTTTGCCATTTTTTCATGCTCTGCACCAACGATCCAAATGAACTTTCTTTTCGTATTTCGTCGTTATTTACGAAATAAATAATCCCTTGTGGATCTATAAAACAGGATTTAGTATCCCTTGGTATGGGAATCGTTCGGTCCGATTCAAGCCGCACTGGTTGACTAAGGCTTTTTCCCATTGCGAGGATGACCACCCATAGCGTGAAACTAAATTTATCCATGGAATGTGAGCAGTTCGTCTATGTACGTGCGGTTATTCATTACCCTCGGGATTTTGTGTTGTCCTCCGAATTTATCATTTTTTTTCATCCACGCGAAAAAGGTGCCAGGTTTGAGGATGCTTATTTTCAGCGGGAGCATGTTCAGGTTATTTACACGCTTGGTGTCGTAGTCTGAATTTACCTTACACATGCATTGGTCGAGTTGTTTATCTGCATCGGGACTTAGTGCCATTTCTGAAGGGATTTCAATGGCCCATTCATGTCCACCAATCCCTTGTTCAAAGTCAAAATAGGGCGCTACGGTGTAATTACTGATTTCTATGTTCTGTAGGGCCGACCACTGAGCAATCGCTTGCTCTACGTGCATCACCACTGCTTTTTCACCGAAGGCATTGATGTAATGCGCTGTGCGCCCACTTACCTTAAATCGAAAGGGGAAAAGCGAGGTAAAGGTGATGGTATCTCCGATAATGTAACGCCAAAGTCCCGCGCTTGTGGAGATTACCAAGGCGTATTCCACATGTAATGATACTTGTTCCAAGGTTAATACAATGGTTGAGTCAAGCCCCTTGAATGTTTCCATTGGAATGAATTCATAATACACTTGGGCATCCGTAAGCAACAGTAAACCCTCTGATCCTAATTCGTCTTGCAATCCGAAATAACCTTCTGATGCATTGTAGGATTCAACGTAATTCATGGATGGGCTTCCGATGAGGGTGTCTAGTTGTTTTTGGTAGGGTGCTAGGCTCATTCCTCCATGGATATAGAGTTCTAAATTGGGCCACACTTCACGAAGGGTTGTCTTTCCAGCATGCTTCAATACGAGTTTACCGAAGGTAGTCATCCAACTTGGAACTCCGGCAATGATGGCAACATCTTCTTTCATGCTTGCTTCTGCCATGAGCATGAGTTTTTCTTCCCAATCGGCGTGCAACACAATTTGTTTTTCTGGAATCCTGCGGAATTCGGTCCAAATGGGTAGATTATCAATAATAATAGCGGATAAGTCAGCAATGATGGCATGCTGATCAATGTTTTGAAGGCTATTGCTTCCGCCCAGAATTAGATGTTTTTTAGAGTAAAGTTTGCGGTTTGGTACATTGTGATGATAGCAAGCTAGGAGGTCTTTTCCACCTGCGTAGTGCGAATGTTCGAGGCTATCCTTCGTTACAGGAAGCGTTTTAATCCGAGTTCCCGTGGTGCCGGAACTTTTTGCAAACCATTTGGTATATCCTGGCCAAAGAACATCTTTTGCGCCATGAATGGCTTGTTGTATAAATGGTTCTAAGGAGGTGTAATCTTGCAAGGGTACCTGCCGCTGGAAATCTGCGATTGAGGCAATGTGCTCGAATCCATAAATTTTACCAAAGTTGGTGTGTTGGCCTGCGTCGACCAGGGTTTTGAGGACCTTTAATTGAGATTCTACGGGAAAATCACGATACAGCTCAATGCGCTTTAAGCGGTAACGAATATAGGTGGAAAAGAGGGCGTCAACCAACATGGCAAAGCCCGATAATTATTAACCGAAGACCAAGATTGAGCCAATTACCACAAGTAAAAGAATGGTGTAAATGGTTGCAACCGCTGCGGTACTTTCTTCAAAAAATCGACCTGACATATCCTAAAGTTTTTTCAAAGGTAAACATAAATTTTAATCTCGACTGCCCAATAAGCGCAACAAGGTCAAAAATAAATTCACAAATAAGATATACAATTGCATTCCACCAATTAAGGCGAGTTTATTACGGGTTTCCGGAGAGAATTCTGGTGAATTGGCGACGTTCTTTAACTGTTGCATTTGATAGGCGATTAACCCGGTAAAAACAAAAACACCGATAATGGTAATTACCCAATCCATCATGCCGCTGCCAATAAACATGTTTAAGATGCTAGCAAGAATCATCCCGATTAACACCATATACAAAAGGCTTCCGAACTTGGTAAGATCCGTTTTTGTAGTGTAGCCCAATATAGCCATGCCCGCAAACGCACCGGCAGTGACAAAAAAGGTAAAGGTAATCGCTTGGGTAGAATATGCCATGAAAATCACACTCAAGGTGCTTCCCATACTCGCCGAGTAGGCCACGAACAACGCAAGCAAAATAGGCATAGAAAGTCGTTGGAATCCCCATTGAATGACCATAGAAATCACCAACGGAGCGAACAGCATCACATAGAACAAGATGGAGGTTCCGCCATCACTGGTCATAAACAATTGATCGAAAAGCAATTTGTTTGTACCCACGGCATAGGCAATTACGCCTGATATCGCCATAGCAGTAAACATGTAGCTGTAAACCGAGCGAATAAAATTACTTGCAATACTCGCTTCGTACGTGTTGTTAGAATAATCTGTCATCGTTAATGTAATTTACTTTTTATCAAATGTATAAATTCTTTTCGAGTTGCTTCATTCGATAAGAAAATTCCTGTAAAAGCACTGGTCGTTGTGGCTGAATTTTGTTTTTCTACCCCACGCATCTGCATGCACATGTGGGCGCACTCAATCACAACAGCCACACCTTTGGGGGCAAGGGTACGCTGAATGCAGTCTCTGATTTCAATCGTCAACCGTTCTTGCACTTGCAGCCTTCGAGCATAGGCATCTACAACCCTTGGAAGTTTACTCAATCCCACAATTTTTCCATCCGGTATGTATGCGATGTGCGCTTTGCCGAAAAAGGGTAACATGTGATGCTCACACAAAGAATATACGTCGATGTCTTTAACCAAGACCATTTCAGAATACGCCTCATGAAAAATCGCCTGTTGGATCAATTCGTCCGGATTTATGTCGTATCCATGCGTTAGGAACTGCATCGATTTAGCTACTCGTTCCGGAGTTTTAAGCAACCCTTCTCGATTCACGTCTTCTCCCAAGCCTTCAATGATCGCTTTGAAATGTTGTTCTAATTCTTCTTGTTTCAAAATGTTTTCTTTCTTTATTATGAATTAATAGGGCTGCTTGCCACCGAAATATTCTACAAAATTGTTTTCAGTTTCCACCAATTTTAACTTCGAAAGTTCTGCGCCGTATTCGGCGATTTTCGGTTCAAGGATTTTCCAAATGGCAATTACAATATGCTCTGTAGAAGTCATGATTCCTTCTAGAAATGGCACGTCTAAGTTTAGGTTCTTGTGGTCTAATTTCTCGGTCACTTCCTGTTTTATAATGGTGCTTAAATCTTTTAAGTTCATTACAAATCCGGTCTCAGGGTCTGGATCTCCACACACGGTAACAAACAATACAAAATTATGGCCATGCCAATTCTTATTTGCACAGCGTCCGAATACTTCGTTGTTCTTTTCGTCGCTCCACGTTGGCTGCCACAATTTATGTGCAGCATTAAAGGTTTCTCTACGAGTGATATAAACTTTATTCATAACTCACGGATTTTCAATCGTTATTTTGACAGTTTGATCTAAGGTTAGCTGTTCCAGGTGAACGTTGACCAATTGATTTACAAGCGATGGATCATAAGCGGCCTCTACCTTCACATAATTCTCTGTGAATCCATACATTTTACCTTCATCTTCTTCCTGCTCGAACAATACGCTTTTCTGCAAGCCTAATTGACTGTGATAAAACTGTTTTTTCTTTCGGTCACTGAGTAAATGTAGTTGTTTGCTTCGTTCTTTTCGAATGTGCATCGGAACCGCTTCGCCGAGCTTCACGGCCGTGGTATTGGCGCGTTCAGAATAGGTGAAAACATGCAGGTATGAGATGTCAAGGGAATGTAAAAAGTCAACAGTCTCCTGAAAATCTTCATCCGTTTCTCCGGGAAAACCAACAATAACATCCACACCGATACAACATGTTGGATTCAATCTTTTAATCTGTTCTACGCGGTCTTGAAAGACTGATCGCTCGTATTTTCTTCGCATCAATTTCAAGATGCGGTCGCTTCCAGATTGCAGCGGAATGTGAAAGTGGGGCATAAATCGCGCACTTCGACTTAAACAAAAATCAATGATTTCATTGCTCAGTAAGTTCGGTTCAATGGAAGAAATTCTAAACCGATCGATCCCTTCTAGGGTGTCTAATTCTTGAATCAGTTGGAAAAATGTTTCGTCTCCCCCTTGTCCGAAATCACCAATGTTTACCCCGGTCAAAACGACCTCCCGTACCGGACTATCTACTAATTTCCGAGCTTCTTGTACCGTATCTGCAATAGTTGCATTCCTGCTTTTTCCACGGGCCAAAGGGATCGTACAAAAGGTGCAAAAGTAATCACATCCGTCTTGAATTTTCAAGAAACTCCGGGTGCGGTCTCCAGCACTGAATGAGGGGTTGAAAGTTAAGGCATGTTTAATAGACTCGTGTTTCACCACTTGTTCGGCATTGCTGTAATTCGCTTCAACCTCTTCCAGTAATTTAAATTTTTCGTTGGCTCCGAGCACCATATTAACACCGGGAATCTTGGCAATCGCTTCCGGCTTTAATTGGGCAAAACATCCTACAATAGCTACATAACCATTTGGATTAATTTCTTTCGCTTTGCGTACCAATTGCTTGCATTTTTTGTCTGCATTTTCTGTAACGGAACAGGTATTGATTACAAAAACATCAGGCTCTGCACTAAAGTCTACCCGGGCATAGCCTGCTTCCTCGAAACTACGGGCTAGGGTAGAGGATTCAGAGAAATTGAGTTTGCATCCGAGCGTGTAAAACGAAACCTTTCGTTGAAATTGCATGTGCAAAAGTAAGGTAAAATCATGGGTTTTAATCCACACGCTACGTGCCTTTTATTGCTAATTTTGTCAAAACTTCTTGCATGCGAATTTTCAATAATGTACTTGACACCATTGGGAACACCCCACTCATCAAAATCAATCGACTCGCAAAGGATATTCCTGCCTTAGTATTAGCGAAAGTGGAAACCACGAATCCGGGTAACTCTGTGAAGGATCGAATGGCCGTGAAAATGATTGAGGATGCTGAAAAAGCTGGGATGTTAAAACCGGGAGGCACCGTCATTGAAGGCACCTCAGGAAATACGGGCATGGGCCTCGCGTTGGCCTGTATCATCAAAGGGTATAAATTGATTTGTGTACTCAACGATAAGCAGTCGAAAGAGAAGATGGACATCCTTCGGGCAGTTGGAGCAGAAGTGGTGGTTTGTCCAACGGCCGTAGAACCTACCGATCCACGTTCCTATTATTCCGTTTCAAGACGACTAGCTACTGAAATTCCGAATTCTTGGTACGTCAATCAATACGATAATTTATCGAACCGAACGGCACATTACGAACAAACGGGACCAGAGATTTGGGAGCAAACCGATGGAAAAATTACCCATTTTATTGTGGGCGTTGGAACCGGAGGAACCATTTCAGGGGTAGGTAAATATCTGAAAGAAAAAAATCCGAACATTAAGATTTGGGGAATCGATACCTACGGTTCGGTGTTCAAGAAGTATAAAGAAACAGGGATTTTTGATGAGAATGA
>DBCM01000107.1 GCA_002293045.1 Flavobacteriales bacterium UBA958
GGTGCTTCCCGATATGTACGAGCTTTTGAGTGGCTCCTTAAAAATGACCAATATTTATGGAGCATTGTTCGTTGAACTGAATCGTGATGTGATGCCTCTTTGGCAACAGGCAATTAAACGATTTATGGATATTTCACTTTCCATCATCGCGATTGTCCTATTGCTTCCGCTTTATTTGATTGCTGCCGTGTTGGTTAAGTTTAGTTCTCCCGGATCTATTTTCTTTCTTCAAGAGCGCATCGGACTCAATAATAAACCCTTTCAAATTATAAAATTTCGTACGATGTATGTGAATTCAGAGGCAAATGGCCCACAGCTTTCCTCCTCGAATGATGCGCGTATTACACCTATTGGTCGCTTCATGCGAAAAACGAGGTTGGATGAATTTCCACAATTCATTAATGTGATTCTTGGCCACATGTCCTTGGTTGGCCCTCGCCCAGAGCGACAATTCTATATTGATCAAATCGTTCAACATGAACCACAATATGTGCTGCTTAATCGTGTACGACCAGGCATTACCTCTTGGGGACAAGTAAAATACGGTTACGCTGAGAATGTGGAACAAATGCTCGATCGCATGAAGTATGATTTGCTTTACATCAATAATCGAAGCATCGCCCTTGATTTGAAAATTTTGTTCTACACAGTGGCCATTGTCATCAAGGCCAAAGGAAAGTAATTATTCCACAATCACTTTATAGTTCCACATTGTTTTTTCTCCTTCGATGTGTAACAGATACCATCCCGCCGAAAGGGTAGTCGGAAGGTTCCCTTGAAATTCGTTCTCTGCCTTCGCTTCCCATACGCGGTTGCCTTTTCCATCAAATAAGGTCAAGGTGGATTTTGGTAAATGCTTAATGTGAATGGTTCCTCCTGCTCTGAGTGGGTTAGGATATACGGTAGGAGCTTGGGTGTTTTGTACCTCGTTAATCCCTACAGAACTGCCTAAATTAATGTTATCGAGGTAAAGTATATTGCCCCAGTCACCCTTGTTTCTAAACGCAACTTGTACGTTGTTTTGTCCTGCCCAAGTAGCTAAATTCACCGTATCCGTTCTCCATTGGGTAGCCGTAGGTACGAATTCCGATTGATTGTCAGGTGCCGTAGCTAGATTTTCTCCTCCTCGGTAATACACATACTGATAGCTTGCTCCACAATCTGTTGAAACCCCAACGTATAAGGAATCTGAATATCCGCCACCCCAACGACAATAAGCCACGTCAAAGGTTAATAAGGGTTGATTTATCAATTGAGCCCCGTCGATATTAAAGATTAAATCGTCTAAACTTCCCTGAGAATCAATGTTGTAATTATCGAATTTTGCAGATTTGGCGGTATTTGAGTATCCGCCTACCGTCGAGGAATTACTCCACGTCCCACCGTTGTCTTCGTTGTCAATACTCCATCCATTCGGTAAGAAATTGCCTTCAAATCCTTCCTGAATGATTCCGGGTAAGGTGTATTGAGTAACCGTTACTGAAAGCGTATCGCTGTCGGTTTGACCGTTTCCATCCGTTATGCTTAATATGGCTTGATGCGTCCCTGCACCAAATAATACGGCAGGATTTCTTAAGGTGGAAGTACTTGGATATCCCGTAGGAAAACTCCAATTCCATGTGGCATTTTGATGGTTCAATACGGAATGATCTTCGAAGTAAAATGAATCACTCGCACAAATCACAGTTTGCGACAGTTTATCTACCATAATTCGACAAATAGGGGCATTCGGTGCCTCATTTAGCGCACTTTCCCATATGCCCTTTCCATAAGAAGCCATGCGGATTTTCCCATCCCGATAAAACGGACGTAATATGTTCCCATTAATTTGCGTAGGAAGTCCTGAATTGTCCAGCAACCAGGAGCTGGTGGCATTTCTGTAATATACTGCTTTATTCGTTGCACAATATACGCCGCCGTTAGTGCCTCCAATGGTCAGCAAACTATGCACGCTTTCGTTGTTCAGTACATTGGTCGTAATGTTGCTAAAGGAATTTCCGCCATCCATACTTTCAAAGGTTTTGTTTCCGTTTGACCCACTCGGATAGGCAATGAATAAGTGATTGTCATTGGCTGGATCTAAGGTAAGCAACATGCGTCGGCTATTTCCTGCGGGGATTGTTAGTTGATTCCACGTAGTCCCGCCATCCGTAGATTTCCATAATTTACCAAGGTTTCCAGAGGCAGGTTGCTGATTCAGGTAAATGATGTTCGGATTTTCACTTCCAATCTCTATATACTTCACTTGATCGCCAGCTGCTGCTCCAAAGGAATACACCAAACAAAACGAAACGCCGCCATCGGTAGTTTTCCAAAGGGAATTATCCTTTCCAAGATACCCGATGCTGTAGCAATTGGGTTGGAATTCAAATTCACTGGATTCTGCGGCCCAATAACTTTCGTTAGGTGACATGCCAAAAGGTGCACCTGTGATCGGATTGGCTAAGCTTGTGGGTAAGGTTTTTCCGCCAATATCCGAATAATAGGTAATTCTGTTTCTTCCCGGATTAACATATCCCGTAGGTGCTTCACCGCCACCTAAATTCAAGAAATTACCCGCGCCGTAGTTTTCGTGATACCCTTGATTTCCATTGTGATACAACCCACCAACCATTACATCC
>DBCM01000069.1 GCA_002293045.1 Flavobacteriales bacterium UBA958
TTTGATGTTCTCGTAGGCGTCTTGTATCTGCTGGAATTTTTCCTTAGCCCCTTTTTGGTATTCTTCACCCATTTGAGCTACTTTGTCCGGGTGAAAGGCAATGGCCATTTTTCGGTAGGCACGTTTTACATCCTCGTCGCTGGCCGTGGCTTCAATCCCCAGAATTTTGTAATCAGAATCCGCACTTCGGTAAAACATGTTTTTCACACTTTCAAATTCCATGGCGGGAATCCCAATTTTATTGGCTAATTGTTCAATAATTTTCGTTTCGCTATCATCCACATGCCCGTCGGCTTTGGCCACTTGAAAGAGGTAGTGAACCATTTGAATGCGGCCATCCACGGAAATTCGGTTCCGGATATCATTGCAAATATCAGAGATGGGGATTTGCCCGTTATCTAAGAAATGCTTGAGTACCTGTAAGTGCTCGCGTGTGAATTGATTCCCGAATTGGGCCGTGAAAAATCCCTTTACGTAATCCAATTCTGCACGTTTTACAGAACCGTCTGCTTTCATGACTACCGCAGACAAGGCCATTAACATGGTTGGGAAATCGTATTGCGTAGCGCGTTGACGGTAATATTCAAAGCCGCTGCCCGTATTTTTCGAGGATTGGGAATTGGACGCATTGTTTCTGCTAATGAAGTCGATAATACTTCCGATAACAAAACCAATGATCCCGAATTTAATCCGACCAGTAAGAATGAGGAGCCCTACCCCTAAAAACCACTTATACAATTTCTTATTTTATTACAAACTTACTAAGATTCTACCATACCGCTCACAGAACGTTGGATGAATTCCGTAAGTGCTTCGCCTTTCAATAAGCCTTGAGATAACATGGCTAAGTCTACGAGTTGTTTGACCGTCTCTTGTTGTCTGGCGCTTTTCATCTTCAACACTTTACTCATTACCGGGTGATTTCCATTCACAACCAATTGATACATTTCAGGAAAGGCGCCATAAAAGCCCCCACCGCCCATGCGTTGCTGTTCCATCATTCGGCGAATAAATTCGGGTTGGGTAATCAAGATTGGCGCGTCTTGTTCAGCCATGGATTCTAGTTGAACCGTAAATTTCTCCTTGTTAACGGCACCTTCAAACAAAGGCTTAAGTTTTTCCTCTTCTGCAGCGCTTAGTTTTGACGGTATTTCCTCGCCTTTGTCGATTAATTTCTCTAAACTATCAGAATCCACTCGGCTAAAGCGAACTTTCTCATTGCCTTGTTCTAGTTTTTGAATCCAATGCGCTGCTAAGGGGCCTTCTAAAACCAATACGTCATACCCTCTGTCCGTTGCTTGTTTCACATAGGAGAATTGTCCTTCAGCATCCGACGTGTACAGTATAATGGTCTCTTCACTTTTATTCGTTTGGTTGGCTTTTATGTTCTCCAAGTATTCTTCCATGGTAAAATAGGCACCGCTCGTATTTTTCAGTAAGGCAAAGGTTTTCGCTTTTTCTGCAAACTTCTCATCGGATAACATTCCATATTGCACGAAAATGTACAAATCATTCCATTTTTCCTCGAAATCCTTCCGGTCTTTATTGAACATTTCAGCTAATTTATCCGCTACTTTCTTAGTGATGTGCGCGGATATTTTTTTAACATTCGAGTCGCTTTGCAAATAAGATCGAGAAACGTTTAAAGGGATATCTGGTGAGTCAATTACCCCGTGCAACAAGGTTAAAAATTCTGGCACTATTTCTTCCACGCTGTCCGTGATAAATACCTGGTTGCTATAGAGGTTGATTTTGTTTCGCTGAACTTCTACATTTTCTTTAATCTTCGGAAAGTAAAGAATCCCGGTTAAATTGAATGGGTAATCCACATTTAAGTGAATGTTAAAAAGTGGCGCATCAAAGGTGGACGGGTAAAGTTCGCGATAGAAGGATTGATAATCTTCCTCACTCAGAGAAGCAGGCGCAACAGTCCACGCCGGTTTTACATTGTTCACTTGGTTGGGTACCTCAATGGCCACGCGCTTCACATTTCCTTTGTCATCTTTTTCCCCTTCTGGAGAATCAATGTATTCGGTTTTAGTTCCAAAGAACACAGGAATGGGAAGGAACTTACAGTATTTAGAAAGGATTCCCTGAATTCTAGGTTTGTCATTGAATTCAAGCGCGTCATCATTAAAGTAAAGAATAATGTCCGTTCCGCGTTCAGCCTTTTCGATTTCTGTAATGGTAAATTCAGGTGACCCATTGCTTTCCCATTGTACCGCTTGTGCGCCCTCATGACGAGATAAGGTGCGAATTTGAACCCGCTCTGCAACCATAAAGGCCGAATAAAATCCCAGCCCAAAATGACCAATGATTTGCTCTGCGCCTTCTTTTCCTTTGTATTGATTTACAAATTCCTCTGCGCCAGAAAAGGCAATTTGATTGATATACTTATCAATCTCCTCTTCTGTCATTCCGATTCCATGATCTCTGATGGTTAATGTTTTGGCCTCACGGTCCAACAAAACTTCCACTTTTAATTCACCGAGTTCCCCTTTATATTCACCATTGGTCGCTAAAACCTTTAGTTTTTGGGAGGCATCTACCGCGTTGGATACAAGCTCTCGAAGGAAAATTTCATGATCCGAGTAAAGAAACTTTTTAATGATTGGAAAAATATTTTCCGTCTGTACATTTATTTGACCTGTTTTCATGTAATTAATTTTTAGACACTTAATCGTTTCAATTTATATACCAAAACAGTCAAGGTGACACTTTGGCACAATTGCCATATTTTACGAGGCAATTTCTCTAACAAACTGACATATTTTGGTACTTTTGTCGATGTGATGGTTGCCTTCCCCCTCGGACTTGGAGCACTCGTGTTCGGTGGTTTAATGTATATTATGCCAGGACTCAAGGGAGCATCCAAAAACGCATTTGTTGTTTCGTGGGTCATTAAAGTTATTGCTGGGCTTGCGCTGCTGTACACCTACACGCAGGTTTATCCGAAACGCGCAGAGGCCGATGCTTTTAAGTACTTTGATGATGGCATTATCCTGCGGGAGATTGCCGATGAAGATCCTGCGGTCTTTACTCGTATCCTGCTTGGTACCTGGTCTGATTCCGATTTACACTATCTAAACCGGTTGAACTATTGGTTTCGCTCCTATGACCATGGCATAGCGAATGATAACCGTGTGGTCATCCGTGTGAACGCATTATTGAATTTGGTCACTCGCGGTTCCTATGGGCTCAATCTTTTAGTGTTTTTAGTCTTAGCTTGGTTGGGCTCATATTGGTTATTTCAGCTGTTTCTCGGACTTTCTTCCACCAAAATCACCTCTTATATTGCGGCTTTTCTTGTACCATCAACGGTATTTTGGAGTAGCGGTATTTTAAAAGAGGCCTTGTTGTTTTTTGCGTTGGGTGGATTTCTGTACAGTTTGTTTAGATTATATCAACGCTTTAGGTGGGGGGCATTTACCCTGGGAATCGTATGTTTTCTCTTATTACTGTTTTTGAAAATATACATTTTGATGGCCCTTCTTCCGATAGTTCTACTCACTTGGTTATGGGTTCAAACTACCTCTTGGAAGCAGTTTGCGGGAAGTATATTGGCTTGTATAGCGGCCTTCATCACCTGCCATGTACTTTTCTTTCCTGATTGGAGCCCACTTTCAACCTTACAGGGAAAACAATTTGATTTTATACAAATGGCGCATGCAGTAAATGCGGGTAGTATTGTGCCTATTATTCCCATGGATGGGAGAATGAGTACCGTTTTAGCCTTGATCCCTCTTGGTATTTGGAATGTGTTGGTCTATCCAGACTTCAGCATGTTAAAAAATGGGCAATCCCTTGTGGCGTTTACTGAAAACGTGTTGATTTTATTGATTTTACTCGGTGCTGTTCTTCGATTGAGGGGAATATCTTGGACGCTGGATTGGCGTTTCCCTTCGTTGTTGTTTAGTCTGGCTGTATTATCGCTCGTAGGAATGACAGCACCCGTGGTGGGGGCAATGGTACGTTACAAAGCGCCTGTCTTGCCGTTTTTGTTAATGAGTTTATTGCATTATCAACTGCCGTATGTAAAACAAGTATTCACGTCAAATAGATTTTATCAATGGTTAAATACGCATTTATAACAGGAGCCTCCTCTGGGTTTGGCGCTGCAATAGCTTCTAGTTTAGCGCAGGAAGGTTTTGGTTTGATTTTAACCGCGAGGAGGTTAGATCGCTTAGAGGCTTTGAAGAAAACCCTTTCTGGAATTTCGCCAGATATAATTATTGGATCCATGGATGTGCGCGATCGTTCAGCGGTTAATGGGTGGGTGGAACAGTTGCCTGTTGAGGTCAAAAACAATGTAGATATATTGGTAAACAATGCAGGGTTAGCAGCGGGTAGAGCCCCCATAGACCAAGGAGAGGTTTCTGATTGGGAGCAAATGATAGATACCAATTTAACAGGATTACTCTATGTTACACAGGCCATTATTCCACTAATGAAGGCTCGGCTAGCCGGTAAAATTATTAATATCACCAGTATTGCAGGTAAAGAAGCGTATCCTCAAGGGAATGTTTATTGTGCTACCAAAGCAGCGGTAGACCACCTCACGAAGGCCATGCGGATGGATCTTCTTCCCTACGGAATTTGTGTGAGTGCTATAGCTCCGGGAGCTGCAGAAACTGAATTCTCCTTGGTGCGTTTTAAGGGGGATTCAGATCAAGCTTCCGCTGTTTATCAAGGGTTTACACCATTAGATGCCAAAGACATTGCAGACGCCGTTCACTTTATTGTGACGCGTCCACCCCACGTTTCTATTCATGATTTAGTGATTATGCCCGCTGCACAAGCTTCTGCGACATTATTTAAAAAAGACTAAGGAAGAAAAATTAAGGTGCTTTTTCCGTCAATTGTAAGCAACGCGGCGCCGCGCACGGAGGTATGGAATCGATCTCTTGAATCCATATGTATCCTTTTGCCTTGTATATCGGTTAACACACATTGATGATAAGGCATTGTTATACGCAACTCGTTATACCCTTCTTCCAAATGTGGAATGAGCTGAAAGGGGACCATCGGTTCTATGGAGTTCACGGAGGCGGTTGACTCAAAGAATGATGTAAAATCAAATTGAAAAAGTTTTGGGGCAATCGTAATTACAGAACTCACTTTTTCTGAACTGATATATCCTTTATTCGAATCGTTTAGTGCAATCCCTTCGGTTTGCGCGACGGTAAGTACATTTCCAACTTCAATTCGTCGTCGGTTTCCAGAAAATACCTGCTGGTCTTGATAATCCCACAGACACCAAACAAAACTGGTGTAGAAATTACTTCCATTGTTTTTATATCCAAGTAAATAACTCCGATTTAATATGGTGTCTAGGCAGGCATCGGTAATTAATCCGTCCACGGCGAAGCTATCCCTGAATTGCGCTGCAAGGGTATCCGACCAAAAACAGGGAAGTCGATACCTGCGGGTGTTCAAGGCGGTCCAGTTTTTTGAATAAAGGGTAATAGAATCGGCATCGGCAACCAGGGCTTCACAATCGTAGTTGTTGGCGTTTGGCAGCGAAGTGAATTGCGTTTGGTCTGACCAGTAAAACGGGAGTTTTTCTGCTTGAATCGTGTCTAAGCTCAGGTCCGATTTAAGGAAACGATATAGGCAAAGGTTTTGTCGATTGCCATTGTTGTTTCCAACATCGCCAATAAATACGTGGGTTGAATTCGATGTAATGGCCTCCCAATCTACATTGGTTGCTCCGCTGATCGTTATCGTACGCAATACGACTCCAAGGGTGTCGAGTTCGTAAATAAGTGGGCCTGATCCCGAATCATTGAAGGTGTAAAGTAAATCTCCAACGCGAATTAGCCCAGAGTTTTCTTGGAGTACATCGCTTAGGTTCGATACTAATCCTAAGGTGTAATTCGTAGTACTGTAAACACAACTCCCGTCGTTTAAAGAGGCGTTTACGTCATAATTTGTTGCTTGCGGATCGGTACATCCCCATTGTGCTAAAAAGGGGAGAGGGATGAGAACAAGCAGGATTAGAATAATTTTGTAGCCCATGCTTCAGCTTCTTTAGCACTGATTAATTCCGCGTCATGTAGAAAATTAACCGTCGGTTCAATGGAAGTAACTAAATCGACAGTTTCGGTGTTCCATGTTGTTTCACTGAGCCACTGTTGTACCTCAGTAATGGACAAATGATATCTCCATGCAATGTCCTCCGCCGTTTTTGGGTGGCTACTGAGCTTTGCGGCTTGTTTTTTTACGAGAGCTATGATTTCTTCAATAATGGCGCGATTTTGTGTTAACACATCGTTTCTGCAAGCAATCACGAAGCAAGGCCACGGCGTATCTACTTGTCCTACCCTCCTACAACTTCCTTTATCAACAAAGGGTTGCGTGGTGTATTTCTCCCACAGAAACACATCAGCTTCGTTGTTTTCTAGGGCCCAAATCCCACCGTATACATCGCCAATTACATTAAATGCTAAGTCCTCTTTTTTCCATTGATTTTTTTGTGCAAGCACATAGGACATTAAGTGTGACCCCGACCCAAACCGTGAAATGGCAAATCTATGGGTGGATCCTTCACGGAGTCCTTCATGGTGCATTGGAACGTGTATCCCCCACTGCAAGGGCGAAACCACGTATAGGTCTATGATTTTCGCTTGTGTTCCTTGTAAAATTGCTCTACTGATTCCCTCAGTAAGCAATACAGCGATGTCTAAACTGCCTGTTTCTAATCCTTTAATCATTTGCCCTGTTCCACCGGTCATATCAGACCAGTGAAGCGAGACCCCTATGGATTCAAAGGCTTTCTCCTCAATGGCGACTCGCCAGGGGAAATTAAAGTGTTCAGGGACACCTCCGATTTTAAACTTTTTCATTGAGTTCATTGAATTGCTTTTCGAACAAGGTTTTATACGTGCCTTCGGTCGCGAGTAAGGAGGCATGTGTTCCTGTTTGAATAATTTGACCTTTCTCCATAACATGAATTTGGTCTGCTTGTTGAATGGTGGATAAGCGGTGAGCAATGATGATCGATGTTCTATTCTTGGTTACCTCCGAAATTGCTTTTTGAATGAGTAATTCTGATTCACTATCAATGCTTGAGGTAGCTTCATCTAAAATAAGAATGGCTGGTTGGTATACCATAGCCCGAATAAAGGAAAGCAATTGACGTTGTCCAACCGAGAGAACGCCTCCGCGCTCACCGATTATGTAGTCATAGTTTTGTGGGATTTTCATGATAAACTCGTGCGCCCCGATTAACTGCGCTGCATCGATAACCTGTTCTCGGGTAATGGCACTATTTCCAAGGGTAATGTTATTGTGGATCGTATCAGAAAATAAAAATACATCTTGCAAGACAAACCCGATGTGACGGTTGATTTCACTGCGATTAATTTGGTTTAAATTAACGCCATTAATTGAGATTTCTCCCGCTGAGATTTCATAGAATCGACCAATTAAATTAATTATGGTGGTTTTACCAGAGCCCGTGGCTCCAACAAATGCTGTAGTTTTTCCGGCTTGAATATGCAGGTTAAATGAAGAAAATAAGGGGGTGTCGGCCGTATACGAAAATGAGACATTTTTAAATGCTATATCACCGTTGGTGAAAGCGGTAGGAAATGCTTCATTGGGTTCTACTTCCTCTGTTTCATCTAAAATTTCAAACAAGCGCTCTGCTCTAACTACTCCTCGTTGGAAAATATTGAATTTATCTGCGAGTTGCCGTATCGGTCTGTATAGTTGATTAATCCACAAGGTAAAGGCGATAATTTCGCCGTATAATTGCGTTAATTGTTGCTGACTTTTTCCTTCTACCATCATAGCTCCCCAAACCAGAAGAAAGGCAATGGATAACGAACTGAGGAGTTCCACCACAGGAAAGAAGATGGAGTTCGCCCAAACGGCACTGATGTGCGCATCCCTGTGTTTTTCGTTAATGGATTGAAACTTTGATTCGGCCTTCCTTTCGTAAGCAAACAATTGAATGAGATTCATCCCCATGAGATGCTCTTGTACAAAGGTGTTTAATCTAGAAACTTGGGTGCGTTCACTTTGAAATGATTTTTTCATGGCTTTTGCAAACAAGCGTGTTGCGAAAATCAAGATGGGTATAGGAATTAAGGTCAATAGACTCAAGCGCCAATCGACCCAAAACATAAAGCTTAAGATAGCGATGAGTGAGAGCAGGTCTCCGAATATTTCCATTAATCCGGCGGAGAACACCTCTGAAATAGATTCAACATCAGAGACTACCCGCGTCACCAAAGAACCTACTGGGGTATTATCGAAATACCTTGTTTTGAAGCTTAACACTGCATTAAACACTCGGGTTCTTAGGTCTTTAATGACGGATTGCGCTAAGAGATTTGATAGGTATGCTGAAGCCCAAATAACAATGGTTTCAACCAATAAAATAAGCAAAACACCGAGCAAGGCGCCAAGCAACTTTTCTGTATTTTGTTCTTTAACGATAAATTGATCAACCGCTTTTCCAATCAGAAAGGGCCGAAGCGGTCCCAGGATAGATAGGGTGACTACGGCGAGTAAGGCGCCAATGAAAAGCCGTTTATACGGAGAAACAAATGCAATTAGTCGTATAAAAGAATTGGTGGACACCCGAGTTTTCATGGTACAAAAGTACCTAAAACCAAGCTCAAATTTATCGAATCGGCACGCCTCTTGAACTTAATTGTACATTTTTGGAGCTTTTTTCTAGCCCAAAGCTAAACGTGGTACCTACCCCAACCGTACTTTGCATCGTTATATTTTGTCCGTGGAGTTCTAAGATGTGTTTAACGATCGATAATCCAAGCCCTGTGCCCCCTTCATGGCGATTTCTACTCTTTTCAACGCGATAAAATCGCTCAAATAGTCGTGGCCAATGTTTGGGGTCAATTCCTATACCATTGTCTGTTATTTCAATGAGGATTAATTCATCAATGAGATCAAGTGTAATGACCGTTTTCCCTCCTTCAATACCATACAAAATGGAATTTTTAACAAGGTTAGTAAATACTTGCCCAATTTTATTGCGGTCACCCATTACATATATACTTGAATATTCTTTTTTCAAGCTTAACTCAATGCGTTTTTCTTTGGCAAGAAATTCCAACGATTCGTAGATTTCTTTGATTACTTCTACGATATCAAAAGGCCGTTTTTCAATGCTTAATTCTGGATTTTCAAGGCGGGTTATGGCATCAAGATCTTCCAATAATTGAGTCATTCGATCGCTGGCCTTTGACGCCCGTTCAAGAAAATTCATTGCGATTTCAGGATCATCGATGGCGCCATCAATTAAGGTGTCTAAATACCCTTGAATGGCAAATACTGGTGTTTTTAATTCGTGTGCTAAGTTCCCAATGAACTCTTTTCTAAAACTGTCTTGAGATTTCAATTGGATGATTTCTTCAATTCGATGATTCGCCACAGTGTTTACTTGTTGTTCTGCCTCATCAATCATGTTATTAAGCCGATTCCCTTTGATTAGCGGAGGGTTATGCAATTTTTTCAGCATCTTATTGAGACGCTTTTGAAGGAAAATTCTAATGCCGAAATACAGTGATATAAATGTAAATCCTCCTAAAGTTATGGCAAGCAATAGTGCAGAGCTTAAGGGGGCTAGCTCAAATTTTAGCTGAATTACATCTAAGCAAAACGCCAAAAGTGCCACAAGGGCACTAATTAAGGCAAGTGAGTATGCAGGTTTTAGTTGTTTCATTTTCGGTTAAACGTATATCCAACCCCTTTAATGGTGCGAATATACGATTCTCCTAGCTTTTCACGCAGTTTACGGATGTGCACATCTATGGTGCGCTCTCCAACGATCGTTTCATTTCCCCAAACAATGGTAAGAATCTGTTCGCGATTGAATACTTTCCCAGGACGACTGGCCAGTAATTCCAACAATTCAAACTCTTTTTTAGGCAGTTGAAGCTCTTTATTGTTTACAATGACTACAAATTTCTCTCGGTCAATAACAATACCTGCGGATTCATGCTCTTCTGGAGAGTTTCGTTCAACATTAATTCTTCGCAACAAAGATTCGATTTTACTAATCAACAACCTCGGGCGAATGGGTTTACTGATGTAATCATCGGCACCAGCCTCAAAGCCTGCAATTTGTGCGTAATCTTCTGCCCTTGCGGTTAGAAAAGCAATCACCGGTTGAGCCAACTGTAGATCTTTTCGAATGATTTGGCATGCTTCAATCCCATCCATTTGGGGCATCATAACATCCATTAAAATCAAGGATGGACTTAATTGTTGCGCTAATTTAACGGCTTCTTCACCATTACTTGCCGTGAACACGCGATATCCTTCTTTACGAACCGTATAGGATAGAAATTCAAGAATATCGGATTCGTCGTCAACAATGAGTATGGTATGTCCTTTACTGTTTTCCATGGTATAAAAAAAAAGGGGGCCTTTTGGCCCCCTTAATGAATCAAATATTAGTTATTAACGATCAATTTGCGAACGCTTGAACCTTTGTCTGTAGTTACGACTACTTGGTAGATTCCATTAGCAACTTGGTTTAAGTTAATGTTAGCCTCTGAAGCATTTAATACAATACGACCGAATCCATCGATTACAGATACTGATTCTAACGTTGCTCCAGTTAATGCAACATTAAATGCTGTAGAAGCAGGGTTAGGAACTAAAGATAATGTTACTCCAGGTAATTCATCAAGACTTACAGCGATATCCACAGTAAATGTGGTAATATCTGTACAGTTTCCGCTGATTGCCGTGAGTGTTACCGTGTAAGAACCATTTGCTGCATACGCATGTAATGGAGCAGCTGCACTTGAGTTGGTCATGTCTCCAAAATCCCAAGAATATGATGTAGCTCCTGTAGAAGTATTTGCAAACGTAGCAACATTTCCATTAGTTGTAAATGAACCAGCAGCTGTTGGGTTTGCATTAAAGGTAATGCTTGTAGGTGTAGATGTTCCAACACCGTTACATGCATTAGCATTGGTTGTTGTTACTGTAATATTAGCTGTAGTCGCTGTTACATTGATAGATTGTGTTGTTTGACCAGTGGACCAAAGGTAGCTATCAGAAGTAGACGCAGTTAAGGTTACAGTATCACCTGAACATGCTTCAATAGCAGATGCTTGGATGGTAGGTACTGGCGCATTACTCACACTTACAATGGTTGGTAACGAAGTAGCAGAACATCCATTCGCGTCGGTATGAGTTACAGTGTAAGCACCGGTCGCATTTACAGATATCGTAGCTGTATTAACACCTGTTGACCAAACATTACCATTGTTGTAAGATGAAGTTAAGTTAACTGAACTTCCTGAACACAATGAAGTAGATCCACTTGCAGTAATCGTTGGAGTCGCTGGACTTGCGTTGACAGTTACAGTGATCATTACACGTGGACTTTCGTCACCGGCAGCATTTTTTTGACTTACATAAAAGTTGAATGTTCCAGCATTTGAGGTAGAAGGTACAGGAGCCGTTGTAGAACCAACACCACCGGTAGCTGCGGCATACCAATATAAGGTATTTCCACCGACTGCAGTCGCGCTCAAAGAAGATGCAATAGCTCCTTGGCAATAGGTAAGGTTAGCAACTCCAGGAGCAGCTACAGAGAAGAACTTAGGATTGGTAAATGCTGCACCATTAGCAGCAACAGAACCTGCATTTAAACGTGCATCTGGAGTTACTCCAAGCGCAGTAAATAAATTAACCCAATTTATTTGAGCAATGGTTTCAGTAGAATCATTTCCGTCTTGTGTCCAGAAAGATTGATAAAATGCTGGAGTAACACCTGAAGAAAGAATGGTGTTCGCTCCGTTATTAAAGTTTGTTAAGCTGTTGTTTGCGAAAACTAAGGAATCACCGTTAACATTAGCTACTACTGCAGTTCCTTCAATAGAAAGACCTTTTTCCCAACCAACTACTAATGAATTCAAACAAGATGTAGCGGTATTTCTACGTAAACGGAACGCTTTTTCAAATTTCTCTCCTACAGGTAAAGTAATTGATCCATTACCTTTTGGGCCAACGATTGTTAAATTCGAAAAAATTGGACGCGTTTTTGGCTGAGCAGTAGAACCCGCAGCATCATTATCAGACTCAAAGCAATTAGAATCTCCAGCGGCATCAGATAAGTCTTTATCTCGAATCGCTAAACCGAATTGGATTTTACCTCGGTATCCGAAGTCTGTATCGAAATCATCATCTAATCCTCTGTAGGCGATAAGGTGCTTACAATTAACTGTTCCACCGAAGAACTCGAACGAGTCATCTCCGCAAAAAGAAACTTGACAGTAGTCAATTGTTGTTCCCGATCCAACAGATCCAAATGTAATTCCGTTAAGTTCTTTATTTGGTTCTAATGGAATACCAGAAAATTCTACGCGAACATATTGCAATACTCCGGAGTTGTCCGTATCAAAATTTCCACCAAACTGTGTGTCTGTTGATGGCGGCAAACCTTCAATATTAGCAACTCCTCCCGGTTGGTTGTTTTTCGCTAATCCAAGAAGAACTAATCCACCCCAATCACCTTCATTTCGGCTACCTATTGCTTCATTGGAAGTAAAAACAATCGGATTTGCAGCGGTTCCTGTTGCATTAATTTTAGCTCCTCTTGTGATGATCAATGTACCTTGGGTTAACTTATCTCCTCGAATAATGGTTCCTGGTTGGATTGTTAAGGTTGCATTGTTTTTTACAAACACCTTGTTTTGAAGTAAAATAACGCCACTCCAAGTTGTGTTGGTGGTGATGTCTGCAGATACCGTTGTACTTGTTGCAGGATAAACGGTGTTTTCTGGATCAAAATTTGACCATCCGCTGGTCCAATCCGTGGCTGGTGTGCCATCTGTAATTGGGAACGCTCCTTGATACGTGGTAGGAGTCCAAAATGCATCTTGAGCAGATGCAGTGAATAAAGCACCAAGAAGTGCTATAGACATGTAAAACTTTTTCATATTATTTAATTTTCGACAAAGTTCCGATGTCAGAGCGCTTAATGTGTTATGAACAACTTAAATCGTGTTTATTAAATTGTTAAGTAAAGGTTTCTAGAGTGCTATGCTCTTTTTTTCGCTTAAAAATTGTATTTTAAAGAAAGAGAAACCGTTTGACCGAAGGTGATATTTTGCCACGCGTTATCTCCGTTGTCAAATTTTTGGTTTTTATTCAAATCTTGGAAAAATACCAATTCATTGGCTAATGCATCCTTAACGTTCAAGCGCATTTCAAACTTGTCGTCAAAGTTGCGAACCACCTGAAAGTCTAGTAAGTTTCTTCCGTTTTCCCAAACACTTGGTTCTTGTTCGTTTCCAACAATGTAGATGCGTTGTCCAACACGGTTATATGCGGCACTAAAAGCCCACTTTTTATCAACAGATTGATAATAGATGCCTGCGTTAATAATATATGGAGATTGTCCTTGAAGCGGTCTTCCCTCAGGATATTCATTTTGTCCAAACAAGGAGTCACCCAAATCAACCCTTGATCGAATCAACGAGGCATTGACATTCATGGTTATTTGATCCCACAACTTATGATTTTCTTTTTTGCTTAAGAATCCAAGATTGAATCGATATTCGATTTCACCTCCAAAGGTGGTAACCCCGGGTACGTTGGTGTAATATAATTCAGGAGCTCCTGAAGTACCAGTTCTATTCACTAATTCTATCGGGTTGGTAAAGTCTTTATAGAATCCTGAAATATTAAAGTTTTGACCATTGCCAATAAGGTATTCATATCGAACATCATAATTCATAATGGTAGCTCGTTTAAGGTTCGGATCACCTGAAATAATATTATCAATCACGAAGTTATAAAAGGTAAAAGGGGCTAATTCACGGAATTCAGGTCGTGAAACTGTTTTATAACTACTCGCTCGAAGGTTCATGCGTGGGGTTAAAGAATAAATCAGGTTCACGGACGGGAGCACGTCAATTACCGTAGAGATAATACTGGTATCAATATTTGATCCAAATTCAATGTAGTTGAATGCTTGACGATACGACTCTAATCGAGCCCCCCCATTGATTCGTACTTTTTGTTTCCAATTCCCATCAATTTGAATAAAACCTGCATTTAAGAATGAATTGGCCTGATAACTGTCATCAACATTCGTCGCTTCGTCTAATTTAAATCCACCACGGCCATTCTCCATTAGCCCAAGATTTTCGTCACTGAAAATAGAGGATGGCGAGGCCAAAAGCAACGAGTCATAGAAGTTAACCCCACCGCCATTATATTTCGAAAAACCGAAGTTGCGCGCTTCAAAATCACGGTTCCTGAATTGATGCATACCCCCCAACTTGAGGTTTATATTTATTGAATCCAACTGAAAACGTTTTTCAACTTCATACTGACCACTGTATATAGCTTCGTTTGCATCAGACCAAAACATATTGCCTGCAGCGGTTGGAATTGTTCCATTATTTTGAATTATTGCGATATACTGCTCATTCGGATCATCTTCATTAGTACTGTATTTGCGGTGTATAACTCTTCGTAAGGCCGGAATAACACGATCCACATTACTGTACCCAAGGTTCCAATTGAACAATAACTTTTCGTTGTCGTGACTGCCGAATATTTGACTAGAAAGTGCTTTATTTTGAGTGTACCAAAAGTTCGTGGCTTTTTCCCATTGACGTGGGTCGTTATCCATTTCCCTTACCCCGTTTCGCACATTGATTTTATCCTCAGCGCTAACACTGTAGAGATTTTTAAACTGAATATTACTTTTTGGATTAATGCTGTATTTTAAATTAATCATTCCTGTATTTAGTACATTTTGAGTGAACACAGAATCTTTTAATTCCATGCGTTGTACCACACCCGTTGCCGATTCTTCGAATTCACGACGCGTATTCAAAGAAAATGTTTGGTTGTTCTGGTAACTGTATGCAGCAACATAGCCTAAACTTTGTTTGTTCTTGAATGTGTAAGTTTTCCCCAAACTATATTGTAAACTAGAATTCGGCATTGCTCTTCGTTGTTCAGGAGACCAGTTGTAGTTCATTTTCTGTGCCCAACGCGCACGTTCATGCACATCCAAGGCGCTATAGGCTGCAGACCCTGGAATTCCTGAGGGTAATAGACGTTCTTTTCCACCAAATCCTATGATGTCAAGTTGGCTATCTCCGCTTCGATAAAAATTCTTAAACGTTGATATTGCATTAAATCCTGCCGATAAGGATAGGCTATTCAGAGGTTTGTCACCAGGCTCTACGGTCGTAATTTGAATTACACCACCGGCAAATTCTCCGGGCATCGACGGAGAGGCCGTTTTTATTACATTAATGCTGCTCAATACATTAGACGGAAAAATATCGAAAGAAAATGCCTTTCGGTCTGATTCGGAACTTGGTAAGCTCGCCCCGTTCAAAAAAGCATAGTTATAGCGATCCGATAAACCACGGATGACAATAAACTTGTTGTCTTGAATGCTAGCCCCTGAGATACGTTTCATAACATCAGAAACTTTGGAGTCGTTATTTTTTTTGATATCCTCTGCGCTGATTCCATTGGAAACTACGCCCATGTTATGTTGGACTCGAATTAGTTCTATGTTCCCGTCTTTTTTTACCTTTCTTGTAACTACCACCGGGCCTTTAACCAAATCCGCGGCTTCCATTGAAATATTCAATTCTTTAACGTCGTTTTCACCCAATGAAATATCATTCAAAAGATAAACATTAAACGTTGAAGCCTTGATTTCAAGGGAGTATTTCCCCTTGGCAATTCCGGACAATTCAAAAGCCCCATTTGCATCAGATAAGCAACGTTTTTCAGATCCAATTAGGGTGATTTTGGCATTTTCAACGGGGTCTCCGTTGCTTCCATCTTTGACGAAGCCTTTTACTGAGGATTGGCTAAACGCAGGACTAGAAAAACAAAGGATGCAAAATGCGATGACATAGAAACGATTCATAAAATGCAATTTTTTGCAAAGTACGGCCTGCTATCTCACGTGTCAATTAAAGTAATATTAAGTAAATATTAATTATTGGTTTTTTCATTCAAATACAACCTTCATTTCTACCCGACGGTTTTTGGCTCTTCCCTCCGCTGTGCTGTTGTCTGCAATAGGTTTTGTTTCTCCATAATACTGGATTACAAATCGCCCAATGTCGATTCCTTTTGAAGACAAATAGGTTTTTACTGCCTCGGCTCGTTTCTTGGATAATATTAAATTCGAGGCATCATCCCCAGCATTGTCTGTATGCCCTGTTATTTCCAATTTCCATGACGGTTTTTTCATTAATACACCCGCCAATTCATCCAGTGAATTAAACGACCCCGCTAAGATGATATCTTTTGCTACCTCGAATTCTAAATTGTCAAAGGCTGTTTTCAACACTTCAATTACTTCCTTCTCAATCACAGGACACCCTTTATTGCTTTTTGGTCCTGGAGTGTTCGGGCAATCATCGTCTTTATCGAGTAAACCATCATTGTCTGAATCTTTGTAAGGACAACCACCATTCTCCTTAGGTCCTGCTAATTGTGGACAGCCGTCTTCCTTGTCTAAAATCCCATCGCTATCGCTATCGGGCCATGGGCATCCTTTATTTTCAATAGGACCTGCTACAAGCGGGCATTCATCGATAAAATCAAATAATCCATCGCTATCGGTATCAGGACACCCCTTGTTAACCCTAGATCCATAATTATCTGGACATAAATCTTCCAAGTCTGTGATGCTGTCATGGTCTCGATCAGGACACCCATTCATGTAAAGTTCCCCCGCAATTGTGGGACATTGGTCTTTTGGGTCAATGATTTTATCGCCATCCGTGTCTGGACATCCCTTGAATTCAGCCAGACCAGTAAGGTCCGGACAATCGTCATATTTATCGATTATTTTATCTCCATCTCGATCTGGACAACCCTTGAATTCTTCGAGCCCGGGGTCATTGATGCAATCATCGCTCAAATCAGGAATCCCGTCTCCATCCGTATCTGGACATCCTTTAAAAGCCCAGAGGCCCGGCGTTTCAAGGCATTCGTCGACTTTATTGGAAACCTTATCTTTATCATCATCTTTTATCTCTCCATAAAGGATAGGAAGACGAAGGCCAGCAAACAATTCTAATCCTTTTACCTTTCCGCGGGCAAATAAGGGGCGGTAATCTGTAACACCCACGGTCAAGGGCCCTAAACGTGTTGCAATTCCTGTTTTTAATCCACTGTATTTATTGTAGGATAAGGGAAGGTGAAGTCCGATGCCTGCAATGTCAAAACTTGGAGTAATACTGAATTGATTTGCAACTTTTACTTTGGTATCTGTTTTCTTACCAATCAAGTTAATCATACTGGTTGCATTAATATAAAATCCTTTCCAAATGTGATAGTCTACTTGAATACTAAATGCACTGGGGGTTCTCATGTAAAACGTAGATGAGGTGTCTTGCTGAGCAATCCATTCTTGGTTAGGCGCTTGAATTAAGGAGTCGATAATTTGGTCAAAGGCTTCCAAACTACTGGCGGATTCAAATACGGTTAAGTCGAAAGGGTTGCTTGAATTTACACTGAAATTTCTGCTTAATCCTCCTTTTTTGAAGCGCATTCCTCCGAGGTCTAAAAGGGATGCACCAATACGGAGCTTGTATTTGTTTTTATGCCGTGCCCAAATCCCTGTTTTTCCATCCATATCATATTGATAGTGCTCATAATTTCCTCTCCATTCATACACCGCTCCGAGGTCTATTCCGTATCCGAAGTTTGAGGATCGGTTAAAGTAATTGGTTGAATTTCCTAAAAGTAATTCATCCAAATTTTCTGAATACCCGTAATTAAAATCGCCCTTTAGACGAAAGGATGTGTCTGAGTTTTTAAGATTGTATTCAAAATTATCGGTGTAAAAATAAGCTGCTGTGTTACCACTCAGTAGTTTAATAGACCCTCCAGCTTTTATAAAGTGCTCTTTTTTGTCGAGTATAATTTGCCCGTAATTAAACCCATATTCCGTCCATGTTAAGTGATTCAAATTTACAAGCTCTTCATTAAGGGCTTGATTCCAAAGTAGGGAATAATCCAGCTCATTTTCTGCAAGAATTGCGAGTTTTGGGTCTAAATTGTCGATGTTGGTTATAGACCTTCCCCTGGCATAGAACCCAAGGGCAATGGTTGGGTTAATGTGAAAATTCAGGTTTAGCAGGTCTGCTTGCGTATTGCTGTAAAGACCGAGTGTTTTGGTAGAATTCAGGGCGTAATTTCGAACGATGAAGCGGTCTTGGAATGTAGAATCCGGTGTATCCCAATTATTGGGAGTTGGTTGGGTAAAGGACTTCGCCCACCAAGAACCCCCATTTCCTTGAGCACTGCGCATGGCTGTTGCGTCGAAGTATCCAAAATTTTGATAGGTATTTGTGTTTACCCCAGCCAAGGTTAAATCAAAAACAAACCGACCATCGACAAAGCTTGCCGGTTGTAGTTGGGTTCCCATGCTTCCCGCATAGTTACTGGTTGAAACTCCTAAATACGTTTGGCTAGTTCCCCATGTGAAGATACAAAGTAGAACAAAGAGGGTATGTACAATTTTCATAGCAGCAGTTGGGGTTAAAAATTATATTGAATAATAAAATCATTGAGATAGGTTGTAATCGATGCACCATGCACGCCCATTGGGCTCACTTGAATCGATCGTTGGCAGGGCCTTTCTTCTTGATCTAACAAGCTGCCTTGCCAATTCCACAAATAGAGTTTATTTTCAAGCGCATCCCTAAGTACAAAAAGAGAGGGTGTTTGCACTGAAAGTACAAGTTCTGAAATTTCTGAGTGTGCAATTGTTTTTTTCCACCGTACGTTCCCGTCAATTACGAAGGCCATGGTTTTTCCGTCGTGGAACAATTGACCTTTTTCCGCGCTTAATATTATTTCACCACTGTATTTCCAATAGGAAGGAACTTGAATATCTCTGAATTTAGATCCAATGACTTCTTGCATACTTTTTGCCCCACGTTGCAAATAACCGGAACTTGTAAACGTAATGAAATCAGAAGGATTCGTTCGGAGGACTTGTCTTTTCCCGGTGGAATAATCCATGCTAAGCATTTGTTTATCCGTTTTGATCAGTAAGGTTTGTTTTCCTGTATTTGTTGTAATGGTCCACGAATCAATAGCCTCATTAACGATAAAGCGTTTTAGGGCTTTACCAGTAACTGAAGCAAAAAAGTAAATTCCATCCTTTCCTTGAATTCCGAAGGCAGGCTGTTTATTAATTATGCATTGCATGGGTGGTCCCGTAAATGTTCCGTTTATGGTATATTGAGGCCGCCCCATTTTATCAATGACGTCGATGTGATTCTCGAATGGAAGTAGAATAAATTCATTTTCAACATTCATTGAATTCAGTGCGGATGGACGATCACTCAGGCTCGTTGCTAAGGGTTTCCGCCACTTTAAACTTCCGTTTTTATATCCAACCAATGCTTGCTCAATTTCCATAACAACATTTCCTCTTCCAGACAACGCACAGAATGATAATACCGATGAACCCGGATTCATGGTAAAATAGTTTTTTGTTTCTTCGAGTTGTTTAGTGGAACTCTTGTCTCCGATTTTTCCCCACGTGGTTTCGATCAACCGATTTCCGATCCAACTTATACTGCGGTGGTTGTTTTTTCCGAGTGAACGGTACGATACCTGTTTGGGCAAGGGTACATCGAACATGGAAGACTCATCGCTTGTGGTAGTTATCGATTTCTGCATTTCCAATTCAAGCAATACTGCATCAAGTGCCGCCTCATCGGGCGTAAGAAAACCAAAGCCATCAATGCTGTAAGCGATTAATTGTTTAGCCTTAATCACCTCAGTTCCCTCTGTAATTAAGTTGTTAAAAGCGCTGCACACGGGGAAACTCTTGAACCGGCCCCGTTCTTGATTAGTTTCCTTCAGGCGATAGAAATCATTTAAATACGTGCTTAATCCGATGTCTTGATTCATGTCGAATACCAGCACGGGTTGTTCTTCCACGCTAAGAATCACTAATCCTGTTTTAATCAACTTTTTGATGGGACTTATCTTGAACGTTTGATCCGTTTCAAGTAAATAGGTTCGCTCGAAAAATTGATAGGTTTTTGTTTTTTTCGGGATTAGATTTCCAAACAGGCTCAAGTCGTTAACCAACCTAGGCTTCTTTGATTTGATATCCGAGCTGGTATAACTAATTTTTAAATTGGGTTTATAATAAACATCCCGAATGGTTTGCTTGGGGTCAGTTAAATATACAATGCTGTACGAGGATTGTGGATCTACAGGCCACGGAGCAAACTCACGCTCATCCTCCAGGGCTAATTCGTAGGAATACAAGAGTACTTCTTCCCCCCTAAATCTTCCTAAAAATTTACCAAATTTGAAGGTGTTTGGTCCGGTAAGTTCGAAAGAGTAAATCCCGCGCTCAAAGGTTTTTTTTATTCGTTTGATCGACCACTTTTCACGGGTTTTAAAGACCATTAGGCTTCTGTTCTTGCTGAGGTAAACCGTGGTTAGGTCTGCAATTTTAGGAATAAGAGACGCGTAAATGGTTAAGTTTTTTTGATTGCAATCCACTTCCAAATTCTCAAGATTGAAATCTCCCGGGTGATGAATAGCAACAATTAATTGGTCAGAGCTGGGGTTAAAAAGCGCCAAATACGATTTTTCATCAGAGGCATCTACAATCGAATAAAGTGCGAAACTTGACCATCCTGCTAACAAGGCTAGGAACGCGATGAACAAAAATTTTCTCAACATGCCACAAAACTAGGAGTATAGAGGTACTGAAAACAAGGAGCTAAAGAATCTAATGAACAATAGGCTGTTTATCGTCAATCGAAGAGTCTCCTTTGGCATATTTCTCGAACAATTCCAAAGGTTTGTCGGTGCAAGGAACAAATTCCAAAGTTCTTAATGGCGTTGACATGTGATATAGTTGGGTATCCCTTGTTTGCATGCCATTGATATTGAGGATATGTTTCATGCATCTCTTTCATGTAGGCATCTCGGGCTGTTTTTGCTAAAATTGAAGCCGCGGCTATGGATTGATATATTCCATCCCCTTTCACAACACAGGCGTGTGGAACTCGTTCATAGGGGGTGAATTTATTTCCATCCACGATGATGTATTCCGGGCGAATCCGCAATCCGTCGAGCGCCAAATGCATCGCTAAGATGCTGGCCTTCAAGATGTTGATTTCATCTATTTTTCGCTCATCGACAAATGCAATATGGTATGCAAGTGCTTCTGATTTAATGAGTTCTGCTAACGAGTTTCGTTGTTTTTCATTGAGTTTTTTGGAATCATTTAATCCGGGGATTGGAACCTTTAATACGACGGCTGCAGCCACCACAGGCCCGGCCAAGCAGCCCCGTCCAGCCTCATCACATCCAGCTTCGCTTGAATAACTTGATTTTGAAAAAAGTAACTCCTTGTTTTTTAAACGTTCCATTTTTGCTAAATTCGCAATAAATTAATAATCATGCGACATCTGTTCTTCACGATTTTTTTAACGGTAGGTGTGTTAAGTGTTGCACAGCAAATCACAGTAACATCAAACTTAAGTTCCTCTGACATCAAAAAGGAGGCAAAACTCGGTCATTTTCAGTGGGTTTTCCCCGAAAAAACAACGGCAGAAAGCATTCAGAATACTGCCAAGTATTACACGGCCTCGTTTACATACACGTTTAATGAAACTACAAAAATGGTTGATGTGTACCCAATTAATGATTCAGAAGAGGTGCGTCGCGTAATGTTGCGCTTCCTGGGTGCAAATCAAGTAAGTCAGGTCAAGGTAGGAGAGGAGTCTTATGAACTTTGGACATTCTTTGAATCATTCATGAAACACAATAAAGAGTAATATGAAGTCGGTTGGTGTTGTTTTTTTATTAGCGGTTTTAATCGGTTGTGCGAGCCTAAAACAGGAATATGGCATGGTTAAGGTTGATGAAACTGCTGCAATCAGCGTATCGGAATTAGTTGCACGAATGGATAAATCGAAGGACCCACAAACCGTAACCATCAAAGCGTCATTATCCGCCGTTTGTCAAAATGCAGGGTGTTGGGTGCAGGTCTCAAAACCGGATGAAAAACCGTTAATGGTCCGATTTAAAAACCATTTTACCATTCCATCGAAAACTCCTATTGGTACGGAGGCGTACATTCACGGGGTGGCTTATTGGGATACCGTTTCGGTTAAAGCGCTTCGACATTTTGCCGAAGATGCTGGAAAAAGCTTAGAAGAAATCAATAAAATTACTCAACCAGAGTATAAGCTTAATTTCGAAGGAGACGGAATTAAATTGGTTTCCGAAAAAGGAAAAAATAAATAACTCCTCCTGAAATCAGGCTTGTGAATAAGCCCCAAACCCAACTTGTGGGGAGAAACCAAGCCATTAAATTAATTGGAATTAATAGAATTGCCAAGAGATGAAATTTCCCCTGGTGTCCCTCGTCATTTAAATTCATATACTTTGGTTGGGGTAATTAAGTAATCTAGTGGAACATCAGTTTCGTCGTTTGGAATTTCTTCAATGGGCTCAAAAAAATTAAGTCCAATTTTGATTACTTCTGGTCGGCACAGTGCTAAATATCGGTCGTAAAATCCGCCGCCATATCCCAGGCGATTTCCCTTCAAATCAGCGTGTAAAAGGGGAATGAATATTACATCGAGCTCCATCGGTTCTATCGGAGTTTGTTTGTTAGACGGCTCAGGAATTTGAAATCGATTCAACAATAATTCTTCCCCCGGCCGAAATGGCACTTGTTCCATGGTTCCATTCAAAAAGTTGCTCACAGGAACAAATAAGTGATTGTCGGTTGAAAAATATTCTATGATGGGATCAGTATCTACTTCTCGTTGATTCTCGATGCTTAAAAAACATGAAATCCGTTGGTCGCTAAAACTAAATGTATGGTATAGTTGTTTAAAAATTTGCCTGGATTGATTACTAATTTCATCAGGAGACAGGAGCATTCGTAACTGTTTTGCTTCTTGTCTTAGGTTAACTTTTGATTTTGGGAGTTCCACGGGCACTGGTTTAATTATTACATTTGATGCATTAAACGATTCGTATGAATTCTAAAATTACTTACTTTTTGTGGATGCTTGTTTTTTCGACGTCGTTCTATGCACAGAAAGATGATTCGGAAATTACTGATGAACCGTTTGAGATTAAAACGTTTACCTCTTCGCGGATTATCTGTGGTCATTCGGTGGAGACGTTGCCTGCTCGCACGATGGACTTTAGAATCGAGCATCGCTTTGGCGATATGTTCGGTACAAACGGCGGCGCACAAAACATGTTTGGTTTTGATAACTTAGCGGATATCCGTATCGCCTTAGAGTATGGAATAACCAAAGATCTTATGGTGGGTTTTGGAAGGGCAAAAGGAACAGCATCACCATACCGTTCTTTACTCGATGGCTTTGTTAAGTATCGGATATTAAGGCAAGGAAAGCAAAGTCCGATATCCTTGTCTGGAATTGCGGGTTCAAGCTTTACTTATATGACGGCATCGTCGGATATCGCTCAAGTCAGTCATTTCCCTAAAGTCAGTCACAGGTTTGCATACTTCACACAACTAAATGCGGCCAGGCACTTTGGAGAACGCGTATCCATGGCGTTGATGCCAACCTTCGTACACAGTAATTATGTGGCTTCCAACGATCAAAATGATCTTTTCGCCTTGGGCGCAGCCATGCGCTTGAAATTAACAGGTCGTTTTGCTTTGATTGCAGAATACTACCATGCTTTTGCATCGAATGGATTTCGACCTAATGATATATACAAACAAAGTATGGCAATCGCCCTAGAGTGGTACACTTTTGGGCACAGTTTCACAATTAATATTACCAACGCCCAAGGAATCGGTGAAACCCAGTTCATTCCTTACACGACCTCGGATTGGCTAAAGGGTCAGTTTCGGCTAGGTTTTTGCGTTGGTAGAAAATTTGCATTTGAAAATTAATAAATATATGTTATGAAAAAAGTGTTGTTACCCATCGTATACCTCGGACTTTTAGTGGCGTCTACCTCCCTTGTAATTGCTCCCACAGGAGACTTTGAAGTTACGGAAGGCCACTCCATTGCCTTTAAAAGTGCGGATCCCTCCGGAAAATTTACAGACATTACTGGGGATGTAACTTACGTCTCCGGCTCCCCCACGGAAGCCACATTTAATCTAAAAATTCCTGTAAATACCATCAGCACCGGGAATGGAATGATGAACAAGAAGGCATTAACAAAGGAGTGGTTTGAAGAAGAAACCTACCCAAATATAAAATTTAAGTCCACAAGCGTGACAAAAGATGAAAAAGGGGAGCTCCAGATCAAAGGAGATTTAACCATTAAAGGAACAACCAAGGAGTATACCATCCCTGCAAAAGTTTCGGGCAGCGCTTCAAAATACACCTTTAAAGGAACCTTTTATGTGAATCGCATCGATTTTAAAGTCGGCAAGAAAAGTGAAACCGTTCCAGATAAAATGAAAATTGTTTACGAACTACCAGTTAGTAAAAAGACAGACAAATGAGAAAGTTTTTATATCACGGCTTGCTTACCGCGCTTATATCTTCGGTAGTAGTTGCGCTATACCTCTATTCGATTTATAATTTTGTTCCTAAAGGATCCCCTGACCCTTTAGTTGGCATTGATTCCCCGATGCGAAAGGAACTCACAACAATCAAGATGATAGGAATATATATGCTGCTCTCACTGTTGGCATCATTACTTCTTGCCGTCATGAACCGATTTGTTGGTAAATGGGGGGTATTTGGATTGAATGCCCTAATAAGCGCCTGTTCTATTTTGGGGTTTTATGCGGTATTGTCTTATTTGCGAGACGGGTGGGATGTTTTTCAAATCATTGGCACCCCACTCGTTTACATTTGGCCATTAATTTGGATGGGTTGCCAGCCTATTTTTTTAATGGGTTCTTCAGATAAACACTAAAAGCATGAATAAATTTGTTTCTTACATTGCCGCCTTAACACTTTTGGGAAGTCTAATGACGTTTTCGTGCACGAAAGATAAAGTGACTGTACTTACCCCGCTCGATTGCCCAGATACCATTTCATTTAGTGCGCAGGTGTTGCCATTGATACAATCGAATTGTACGGGGTGCCACAATGTTGGGAACGGCACGGGGTATCTCTTCACCAATCATTCGAATATTAGCGCCTCTGCAAATGCAATTCTAGGTTCTATGCATGCCGACGGCTATCAATTGATGCCACAAGGAGGGCCTGCGTTGCCAGATTCATTGATTCAGAAAGTAGCGTGTTGGATCGATCAGGGAAAGAAAAATAACTAATTTAGTAGAGAATTATAAAATTAAAGATGATGCGTATAGTTCTAATTTTACCTGCAGTTGCATTACTAATGTCTGGCTTTGCTTATTTCTCTGTAGACTCATCCCAGCATGGATTTATGCGATCACCGAAGAATAGCGGCGGTGTATCGCCGGGAATGACAGGTGCTCCTAATGAAAGCAACTGTACACAATGCCACTCAGGATCAGTTCAGAACGGGGACTCTGAGAACATCCTAAGCATTCTAGATGGAGTCACTCCCGTGAATACGTATACACCAGGGCAACAATATAATGTCAACTTGCTCATGGCTTCAAATCCTGTAAAGAAGGGTTTTCAAGCCACTGCGCTTACAGCATCAAACAACATGGCAGGTGGATTTACTGGACAAGCGGGCAATACTTCTATTAATGGAGGGGCAAAAAAATATGCGAACCACACATCATTGAGCAATACTGGTGCAGCAGCGCCTACTTGGTCATGGACATGGACTGCGCCAGCTGCGGGATCCGGACCGATTACCTTTTATGTGGCGACTAATAAAACGAACAACAACAATAACAATAATGGAGATATAATTTATTTATCACAGCATGTAATTCAAGAGGCATCGAATAGCAACGTGTCGGAACAAGCAGAGCAAGCGATCCAGCTAATTCAAATCACGGACGATTATGTAAGATTTAACATTCCTTCCGGCATTGATCAGGTAAATGGCTTGGCCATCTACAATTCAACAGGTGATATGGTCTCTTTTTCCCCAAGCATCAAGGCATACAACAGTGAAATTTCGATTGAGCGAGGTTCGAAATTATCTCATGGAGTTTATTTTATTTCCATGAATATTAACCGTAGACTGTATACGGAGCGGATTTTCCTTCAATAAGTATTCAAAGCTCAAAAATTCAGGCCTATTCTTTTTTTTTGGGTTTAATGCATTCATTTGCAGGCAGTTCAACTTGCTCTTAAAATTGTTGTAACCTTTTGCATCCAGAAGCCGTTAAAAAAACTTCAAATTTTGTTTGTTAAAATTTGGTGAATGCAAAAGAGTGTGTATCTTTGCACCCCGCAATTGAGAAAAACATCACAAACGAGTGAATAAGTTTTAAAGAGAAGAAAAAGATTTTTGACATTTTTCTTTGCAATTAAAAAAGAGTTTGTATCTTTGCACCCCGCTAAATAAGATTAGAGGGTTTATTAGCAGCTAGAGTTTGATTACTTACCTGCGACGAATGAAGTTCATTGACGTATTGAGAAACAAGGAAACAGCGTTTTAAAGAATAAAACAACATCTCGAGCTCTTACAAATTCAAAGTTATTATACAACGGAGAGTTTGATCCTGGCTCAGGATGAACGCTAGCGGCAGGCCTAACACATGCAAGTCGAGGGGCAGCACAGATTAGTTTACTAATTGGGTGGCGACCGGCGCACGGGTGCGTAACGCGTATGCAACCTACCCTGTACTGGGGGATAGCCCGGAGAAATTCGGATTAACACCCCATAGTATTATGTAACCGCATGGTTATATACTTAAAGGTAACGGTACAGGATGGGCATGCGTCCTATTAGCTAGATGGTGAGGTAACGGCTCACCATGGCTACGATAGGTAGGGGGCCTGAGAGGGTGATCCCCCACACTGGTACTGAGACACGGACCAGACTCCTACGGGAGGCAGCAGTGGGGATTTTTGGACAATGGGCGCAAGCCTGATCCAGCCATTCCGCGTGCAGGACGAAGGCCTTCGGGTTGTAA
>DBCM01000055.1 GCA_002293045.1 Flavobacteriales bacterium UBA958
AAAGGAGAAGGAAATTCGCATAGTTCTGCAGTCGAAGCGATTAAAAAATCATATGAAGAGGGGATTACCGATGAGTTTATCAATCCCGTCCTTTGTGAACAAGGGGGATTAATTGAACCCGGAGATGTGGTAATTAGTTTCAACTTTAGAACCGATCGACCACGGGAAATCGCGGAAGTGCTTTCACAACGTGAAATTGCGGGGTTCGATATGAAACCGTTGGCGTTATACTATGTAACGATGACTAATTATGATGATTCCTTTTCCAATATGCATGTTGTTTTTCAAAAAGACCATTTAAATCAAACCTTAGGCGAAGTATTAGCAGCTCATGGTAAAACACAAGTTCGTATTGCAGAAACCGAAAAATACCCTCACGTAACCTATTTTTTTAATGGCGGCCGAGAAGAGGCCTTCGAGAATGAAACCCGGTTAATGATTAATTCTCCGAAAGTCGCAACCTACGACTTAAAGCCGGAAATGAGCGCAAAAGAAATAACATCAAACTTGATCTCACACGTGAAACAACACGTTCCTGATTTCTTCTGTCTAAATTTTGCAAATCCAGACATGGTTGGTCATACCGGCGTTTATGAAGCTATCGTAAAGGCTGTAGAAACAGTAGATAGAACCCTACAAGAAATCATCGAAACCCTGCTTCCGCTTGGATACGCTTTTATCGTCATTGCCGATCACGGGAATGCTGATTATGCCTTAAACCCGGATGGAACCCCAAATACTGCACACAGTTTAAATAACGTGCCTTGTGTTTTGATTGGGTGCGGTAATGCGGAGTTAACAGATGGCCTCTTGGCGGATGTTGCACCCACTGTTTTAGCGCTCATGGAACTGACTCAACCCGCCCAAATGAGTGGAAAATCGCTGATTAAAAAAGGGGCCTAGGCCCCTCGTATTATTTAATTCCTAAAATTTGTTTTGCCTGAGTATCGTTCGGATCAAGATCGTAAACGATTTGGAAATACTCTAACACTTTGGTTTTGTCTTTTTCAGCAGAGGACGCGTAATAGTTCCCCATGTAGCGCGCAGATTCAATGACCATCTTCTTGTTTGTCTCTTTTTTACGATCATCACCAAGGACTACCTCCAACACTTTCGCATAATGTGGTTTTGCCAGCCAACGTTCATTTTTCAAATCCATTTGATAATTACTTCGGGCTCTCCATAGGTACGCTGGGGCATAATTAGGCGACATTGAAGCAACTTTTCCGAACAAGGTGTCTGCTTCCACAAAATTCTTTGGTCCTGCGTAATAACATTGGCCCAAGTTATAAACTTCTGCAAGGGTTAATTCGACAATGGCTTGACGCTTCAAATACATTTCAATGGCTTTGTTATAATTCTTCATTTTGTAATAAGCCTTTGCAATTTCAAGGGTTAATTCCTTGGATGCCGTCTCATTCATCCCTGCTGCTCGTTCCCATTCTAATAAACCGAGTGAATCCTTTCCGAGCTTCATTAATAAGGAGCCTCTGGTTTTATAGTCTATAAAATTGATGTTAGCCACGGGAACGATCGCAAAAAAGCGGTCACTGGCGTCTAAGCCTAATTGCGCACCCCCTTTAAAATCTTGGCATTCTGAGTATGAACCCGCCAACATACGCTCCGTGTAAAAATTTCGCAATCCAGCTTCGTTTATGGTATTAACCTCTGCAATTACTTCGCAATATTGCTTTGCTGCAAACATCGCGTTGGCATAACGGTATCTTGCTTCTATGTTGTTGTTAAGCGCTAAGTATTTTTTCCAATCCTGAATTGCTAATTTCATTTTTTCGAAACGCATAAACATCTCTGCGCGTGCACGGTACGCCGGAGCAAAAGTGGAATCAATTGCAATGGCTTCCTTGTAAATTTTGTTGGCTTCCTCGTAATTCTGTGCCGCTTGATAAATATTTGCAACGCGCAATTTACCACGGGGGGACTTCTTGTTTATATCCAAGGCAAGGTTGTAGCTTTTAATGGCTGGAGTCGCATCTTGTGGCGTTTTTGCATACAAGGCATCTCCTTGGAGTAAATAATTATCCTCGTTGGACGGATCTTTGGTGATTGCTTCTTGAAGCAACATTAACGCTTGATCTAAATCTTTGGTTTCAGATTCAATGTACATCTCAGCAACTCCACGAATCACCTCCGCGCGTTTGATATTGGTTTTTTTTCCTTTAGTTAACTCCATCGCTTTCAATACCTCGCCTTGAGCGCCCGCCTTATCTCCTTTCAACCAAAGTACGCGGAATTTCCCAACCAAGGGCATTGGGGTCAATTGATCCATTTCATAACCCTTGTTCCAAGCCATGATGGCGGAGTCTATTTCCCCTTTTTCGAAATAACAATCGCCGTAATAAAAATAAACATCACCATTGGTGGGGTCTTTCGCAACCAAAGCTTTAAAATCTAACAGCGCATCAGCATAGCGCTCATTTTCTGTTTTATAAATCGCTTCGCTGAGGGATTGCGAAACTACACCGGTAACGCTCAATAATAAGACTGCAAAAAATACTGTTGCTTTCATGATCATAAATTTTATATACCTCTACAATTCGTCTGCCAAAGTTACTTTGGAATTCGGTTAAACCCAAGAAACTGCTAAAAAATTACTGCGTTGTTAGTTGAATTAGCCGGACCGGAGCCTTGGCCGGAACCAATTCTGACTTCTGAATAATCAACTGCCCTTTTTCTCCAATCATGAATAATACAAATCCTGTATTCAATCCGGATCGATTGCCTTTATTAATCATCCACATTTCGCGATGTAAGGGGTATTCTTTGGTCCAGATGGTTCCCGCATAGGGTTGAAAACCTTCTTGACCCTCGTGCTGACTGACATGCATCACGTTGACACTATCTAGAAAATTCATTACTTCAAAATCCTCTTGATCTGAAATCCAATTAACACCAATTACGCCCAGGGCTTGTTTATTATGTTTCACATAGTCGATTACTTGCTCATTTGAATTCAGTGC
>DBCM01000113.1 GCA_002293045.1 Flavobacteriales bacterium UBA958
GTTCGTCATTTAGAAAAAGGAAGAATTGTAATCTTTGGCGCAGGAACAGGAAACCCATTCTTCACAACAGATTCGGCTGCGAGTCTAAGAGCGATAGAAATTAATGCAGACGTAATTTTAAAAGGCACCCGAGTTGATGGTATTTATACGGCAGATCCGTTTAAAGACAGCAGTGCCGTAAAATATGAGCACATTACCTTTGACGAAGTTTACCAGCAAGGCCTTAGCGTTATGGATCTGACTGCATTTACTTTGTGTAAAGAAAACAACTTGCCCATCATAGTATTTGATATGGATACCCCAGGTAATCTAAAAGACTTGCTAAACGGTAAGAAAGTAGGAACCCTCGTACATAATTAGTCCGATGACAGAAGAATTAGATATGATCTTTGACGAGTTCAAGTCTTCCAGCGAAAAGACGCTCGTTCATTTAGATGCAGAATTAAGCAAAGTAAGGGCTGGTAAGGCTAGTCCGGGAATGCTCAATGGCGTAATGGTAGAATATTATGGGTCCATGACTCCCCTACAACAAGTCGCCAATGTCAATACGATTGATGCGCGTACCATTGTAGTTCAACCCTGGGAAAAACCCTTATTAAACGATATTGCAAAAGGAATTCTGAATGCCAACCTTGGATTAAATCCGCAAAGTAACGGAGAGCAATTGATAATTTCCGTTCCACCGTTGACCGAGGAGCGTCGTCGCGATTTGGTAAAGCGTGCCAAAGCGGAATGCGAACATGCAAAAGTGGGGATACGAAGCCAACGAAAAGATGCCATGGACATGATTAAAGACATGAAAAATGATGGTTTATCGGAGGACTTAGCAAAAGGCGCCGAAGAACAGGTGCAACAAATAACGAATGTTTTTATCAAGCGCATTGATGACATTCTCGACATCAAAGAAAAAGACATCATGACGGTATAAGTCCGTATTAATAACCACAAAAAAGGGAGGCTAGCCTCCCTTTTTTGCGTTCAATACCTAACAACTTACAGGGTTCCTCTGTTTTCCTGCTCGCGCTCAATTGCTTCAAACAAAGCTTTGAAATTCCCCTTACCAAAGGATTGCGCACCCTTACGTTGAATAATTTCAAAAAATAAGGTCGGACGATCAACAAGGGGTTTAGTAAATAATTGCAGTAAATACCCCTCATCATCACGGTCAATCAAAATCCCATGCTTTTTCAAAGTGGAAACATCCTCATCAATTTCACCTACGCGCTCAATTAAATCCTCATAATAAGTTTCAGGTACGTATAGGAATTCTACTCCTCGATCGCGCATTGCAGAAACAGTGGTAACGATATCATCCGTTGCTACCGCGATGTGCTGCACACCAGGGCCGTTATAAAAATCCAAGTATTCTTCAATCTGCGATTTCTTTTTCCCTTCTGCCGGTTCGTTGATCGGAAATTTAATTCTTCCGTTTCCATTGCTCATGACTTTGGACATCAAGGCCGTATAATCCGTAGAAATGTCCTTATCATCGAAGGATACGATCTGAGCGAAGCCCATCACCTTTGCATAGAACTCTACCCAAGTATTCATTTCATTCCAACCCACATTCCCCACCATGTGATCAATAAACTTTAAGCCAACAGGTGTTGGATTATAATGAGATTCCCAGGTTCTATATCCGGGCAAAAACACCCCGTTATATTCCTTACGCTCTACAAAAATATGGACGGTTTCTCCATAGGTGTAAATCCCAGAACGTACTACATATCCATGTTGATCCGCTTCGCGTGTAGGCGCCATGTAGGGTTTAGCTCCCCGTTTTACCGTTTCTTCATAGGCGCTGGTAGCATCCTCTACCCACAACGCAACCACCTTAACTCCATCGCCATGTTTAACCAAATGCTCGTTAATTTCTCCTCCCTCAGTGAGTGGTGTGGTTAGTACCAATCGAATTTTATCTTGACGCAACACATACGATACGCGGTCTTTCATGCCTGTTTCTAACCCCGCATAGGCCTCTGATTGAAAGCCAAGGGCAGTTTTATAAAAATGTGCCGACTGTTTCGCATTTCCTACATACATTTCCACATAATCGGTCCCAAGCAGTGGTAAAAAATCTTCCGCATCTTCGAAGATTTTCTTCAGGCCATACTCGTAGTTTGTAATGTCTTTTAAGTTTTTAATTTCAGCTGCCATGTTATATTGTAATATTTTTTAGTGAATCCATGACTTTTCATAGCCATCAACTTTTAATCCCAGGGCTTGTTTAGTCACCTTTAACGGCCTAAAGGTATCTATCATTACCGCCAATTCTTGTGTTTCTGTTTTTCCAATGCTTCGCTCATAGGCTCCCGGATGGGGTCCGTGTGGAATGCCCGCTGGATGCAGAGTAATCTGTCCTTGCTCTATGTTATTTCTACTCATAAAATCCCCATCTACATAGTACAATACCTCATCAGAGTCGATGTTACTGTGATTGTAGGGTGCTGGAATTGAATCTGGATGGTAATCATACATTCTAGGCACAAAAGAACACATTACAAACCCTGTAGTTTCAAAGGTTTGATGAACCGGAGGTGGTTGATGTACTCTTCCAGTAATGGGTTCGAATTCATGAATGGAAAAGGCATAAGGAAAATTATATCCATCCCAACCTATCACATTAAACGGATGGTGTGCATACACATAGTCATACATTACATCCTGTTTCTTAATCCGAATTAGGAACTCACCTGCTTCGTCGTGTGTTTCTAACACATGGGGAGGACGAATGTCTCGCTCACAAAATGGAGAATGCTCCAACAATTGTCCGAACCAATTCCGATAGCGTTTTGGGGTGTATACAGGATTGAAGGATTGCACGGCAAATAAGCGATTATTGGAATCATTAAAATGCATCTGATAAATCATTCCACGCGGAATTACAAGATAATCGCCATAAGAAAAATCAATGTTGCCTAATTGCGTTTTTAATGTCCCACTTCCTTTGTGAACGAATATTACCTCATCCGCATCCGCATTCTTGTAAAAATAATCGGTCATGGATTGCTGCGGGGCGGCTAATTCGATGTAGCAATCAGCATTGACTAATACGGGGGTTCTACTCTCCAAAAAATCAGCTGTAGGAGTTAATTGAAAACCTTGCAATGAGAACATGGTCATGTGCTTCTCCAACGCAAC
>DBCM01000050.1:0-329 GCA_002293045.1 Flavobacteriales bacterium UBA958
CAATGAGGAATTGAGCTTGTTTGGACAAACGCAAGGTACCTTAATGGTTTATTCCATGAATGGTGCTGAAGTTTTTAACGGATTAATCAATGGAAAAGCTTCACTTTCTTTAACAGGAGGAATATACGTGGCTCGACTTATCGACAAAAACGGAAATATCTTCTCTACCAAGTTCTCGGTTAACTAAGAAAATTGAAGCACGTATTGATTTTATTGGGGCTTGTTTCAACCTTGGTTGGGTACAGTCAGTCCACCGTAAAAGGTATCGTTCGTGGGGAAAACAATGAACCCATAGAAGGCGCAACGCTTGTATATCGAAAAGACATAAC
>DBCM01000050.1:391-3095 GCA_002293045.1 Flavobacteriales bacterium UBA958
CTTCCGTCAGGTGCAGTGAAAATAGTGGTGCGTTTTTCCGGCATGCGCAACGATACCCTGTCCCTAAATTTAGTACCCGATGAGGTTCTTGAGATGAATGTTACCTTGAAACCCTATAGCATCAAAAAAGATCAGGTAACCGTCTCGGTAGGGAAATTTGATAAGCCCCTAGAAGAACAAACCGTAACCATGGTGGTGATGAAACCGTCGCTCATCGAAAACAAAAACACCCGAAGCATCGAAACTGCCTTGGATCAAACACCCGGTTTAAATATTTTGGATGGCGAGCCTCAAATTAGAGGGGGAAGTGGTTTTACTTTTGGGGTAGGTGCTAAAGTGGCTGTGATTGTTGATGACATGCCGATGCTTTCAGGCGACGCAGGTCGTCCAGAGTGGGGTTTTGTTCCTGTAGAGAATATTAGCCAAGTCGAAATCATTAAAGGAGCAGCAAGCGTACTCTCAGGAAGTTCCGCACTATCAGGATCAATTCACATCCGTACGGCATATCCAACATCCAAGCCCTTGAACAAGGTGAATTTTTACTCTGGGTTTTATTCTGCGCCCTCGGTTCCTGGAGCTCAATGGTGGACCGATTTCCCCTTGATTACAGGCGCAAATTTTATTCATGCAAAAGCTTATAACAACTGGGATGTTGTGGTTGGGGGTAATGTAAATTATGACCATGGATACATTGGCGCTCCCAAGCCCGGACAATATGTGATTGATACCATTTCTAATTTTACCGATCGGCAAATGGCCATGAAACGGGCACGGGTAAATTTTAACATTCGACACCGTTCTTCGAAGATTACTGGATTAAGTTATGGCCTGAATGGCAATGTGATGCTTGCGCAAGGCAACATGTCTTTCGCTTGGTTAGACGACTCCTCGGGCTTATACCGGGCCTATCCTGGGGCTGTGTTTTTACAAGACCAGACCATTTTTAATTTAGATCCTTTTGTACAGTTAATCACCAGTACCAACGGAAATCATTACCTAAGAACCCGCGTGTTACACAGTGACAATCAAATGACGGCGAACCAGGATAATCGGGCTACAACGTACTATGCGGATTACATGTTTAAGCGTACTTATAAACAATTGAACGGATTAGATTTTATTGGTGGAATCACCAGTTCTTACGTTAATTCCTTTGCAAATATGTATGTGGGAAGCGGAAGTCCTAACAACCGCTTACTTAATTTATCTGCATACACGCAAATGGAGAAATCCTTCAATAAGATTTTAAATGTTTCGGCAGGGGCGCGTCTTGAATATTTTCAATTAAATGATACAGTGACCGCCATTAAACCAATTTTCAGATGCGGAGCAAGTTTAAAGCTATACCAAGAAACCTACCTGCGCGCTTCGTTTGGACAAGGATATCGTTTTCCAACCATTACCGAGCGCTTCATTAAAACCGGTGTTGGGAATTTTGGAGTTTTTCCAAATCCGAGGTTGTTGCCTGAAAGCAGTTGGAATGCAGAGGTAGGGGTGAAGCAAGGGTTGAAATTGGGGGGCGTTTATGCATATCTTGATGCAGCCTTCTTTTGGCAGGAATATCAAAATACGATAGAGTACATGTTTGGGATCTGGGATGTGGCCAATGCGCCAGGATCGTTTGCAGGATTTAAATTCTTGAATACAGGTAGGTCCCGCGTAGTGGGGATTGACCTTTCACTGGCAGGAAAAAGTAACATCAATAAGAACCTTGAATTATCCTTTTTAACCGGTTATAATTACATCGTTCCTACCACCCTCAATCCAGACTATGTCTACGCAATTGATGATATTAATCGGAAATATAGTTACAACACAACATCTATGGATTCCGCCAGTCGAATTCTCAAGTATCGCTTTCTACACAATGTGAAATTTGATGCGGAATTAACCTATAAATCTAAGTTTTCTGTAGGCTTGAGTATGAAGTACTTTAGCAAAATCGTTAATATGGATGCGATTATTAAAGACTTCGAAGAAACTACTGCAGCATCAGGAGGCGACAAGCAAAACATTCGATATATGGATTATTTTAATGCACATCGATTCGGGAATATTATCTTCGATGCACGAGTTTCCTACAGCATGAATGAACACCATAAGGTAGCTTTGGTGGGCTCGAACATCTTGAATCGAAGTTATTCGCTCCGACCCTTAAAAATCGAACCGCCGCGGTCTGTCATGTTGCAATATACTTGGAAGATTAGTTAGGCGTTCTATTGCGATTCTAAAATATAGATGTATCTTTGCACCCTAATTTTTTATTAACCGGGGTTTTGCACCCCAATTTATAAACGCATATGGCAACAAGAATTCGTCTACAAAGACACGGTAAAAAAGGAAAAGCATTTTTTCACATTGTAGCTGCAGACAGCAGAGCAAAAAGAGATGGTAAATTCATCGAGAAATTAGGCACATACAACCCTGTATCAAATCCAGCAGTAATTGACATCAACTTTGAACGTACCTTGCATTGGGTAACCGTTGGAGCAGAAATGAGTGATACGGCACGCGCTATTCTTTCGTACAAAGGAGTTTTATTTAAAAGTCACTTATTGAAAGGCGTTGAAAAAGGAGCATTTACATTAGAGGATGCTGAAAAGAAATTTAACGTTTGGCTCTTAGAAAAAGAGAATAAAATCCAAGCCAAAAAAGACGGTCTATCCAAAGCTACCGATAAGGAAAAAGCAGAGCGTTTGAAAGC
>DBCM01000095.1 GCA_002293045.1 Flavobacteriales bacterium UBA958
TGTAGTTTTACTGAGTAGCCTCTTAGTTTTTTTAGGGTTTTTTGCCCAAACTACGGGTGTAAGCTATTTGTTTTCAGTCCCTTCCGACGCTGCTGCTTCTGCGTTTTTTAAAAAACCACATTCCCTTCCATCGCGCCAATTCCTTGATATGGAATTAAGTCAAGCGTCCTTGTATTTAGCAGAACTAGGGTATTACACGGCAACACTCCAGGTGGATTCACTCACCGCGGCACCAAATATTAGGGTCGCGGTAATTACCGGAGAAAAATTTAAAGGCGTTCAACTTTCACCATCCCCAGAGCTAATGCCATGGTTTGAAGATTATGCGCGTTCGGCAGTGCGTGTTGCTGATGCACTGTTGTTTAAATCCCCCAGTGCCTATGCCTCAGCATTACAACAGGTGATTCGTACCTTTCAAAATAATGGATACCCCTTTGCCGCATACAACTTTGATTCCTTGGGTTATTCCAAGGGATTGATTTCATTGCAAGTTTCCCTGACTAAAGGACGTAGAATGCAATGGAAAGAAATTGTAATTAAAGGAGACTCCTCCATTGCTTTGAAACCGATCCAACAAATTATTGGGATCAGATCTGGCGATTTATTTTCAATTGATAAGCTCAAAGAAGTCGATGCACGCATTGAGCAGTTGACCTTTATTGATGCGATAAAACCTTCGGATTTTGTGTTTTCGAAGGATGGAATGACCCTTATTCTGTATTTAAAGGCTTCCAAATCTTCCAATGTTAATGGCGTGTTAGGCTTACAACCGAATCCCGTGAGCCAGAAAATTGGATTAACCGGTGAATTACAACTGAAACTCAACAATGCCCTGCGTCGAGCGGAACAACTAGATTTCAATTGGCGAAGCATTAAACCAGCTACCCAACTTCTTAATCTCCGCTTACTCTATCCCTACCTCTTTAATTCCTTGCTCGGAACCGAAGTGAAATTGAATTTATATAAACGGGATTCTACCTTTCTAGAACTGAAATCAACGCTTGGAATACAATATCAAGTGGGTAGGCATTGGCAGCTTAAAGGGATGTTTTCTTATTTTGGAAGTAATCGATTGTATGCGGCTAACAGCAGTGCAGAGTTCTTAAATGTGACCTCCCTGAAAAATTCCATGTACGGACTCGGGGTCAACTATAAGAAATTGGATTATTTACCCAATCCACGAGCAGGACTTGCCTTTCAATTGGATGGATTCATTGGACAGCGGAGCGTGTTGAACGATTCATCGGGCAAAGTGCTCAATGCCAAAGTTTCCATGAATCTGGAACATTTTATTCCCTTGCATAAGCGGTGGGTTATCCGATATCAAGTATCATTTGATACCTATTTGGCACCTACCATTTTTTCTAATGAATGTTATCGATTTGGGGGTCTGAGCACCCAGCGAGGGTTCAATGAAGAACAATTTTTAGCCACCACCAAAAGTGTAAATCAGGTGGAGCTGCGCTATTTACTCGACCGGAATTCGGCTGTGTTTGCGTTCTTCGATCAATCCATCTATGAAAACAGAAGCAATAACAGCTACCAGAAAGATACGCCGATGGGCTTTGGGATTGGAGCGAATATTGGATCAACCGTCGGTATTTTTTCCTTAGCCTACGCCCTGGGGCTTGAAAAAAATAATCCCTTTGATGCCCGTTCTGGAAAAATCCACTTCGGTTATATTGCCTATTTTTGAGGCATGGACCTTCACGGGAAAGCCCTTTATTTAACCTACGACGGATTAACCGACCCCTTGGGACAAGCTCAAATTTTGCCCTATTTGCTCGGACTGGAAAACCAAGGGATGGGCTACGTGATCATTTCCTTTGAAAAAAAGGAGTCCTTTTTGGCGCACGAACAACACGTGCATAAACAGCTTGAAGGAAGAGATATCCAATGGATACCGCTTTCGTATACCAAGAAACCGGCTGTATTTTCAACGGTTTATGATCTTTGGAGGATGAAACGTGCGGCCAGTAAATCACTAACTAGCGCTCACACAATTATTCATTGCCGGAGTTATCTTCCTATGTTGGTAGCCATGTCCATTCACCAAGGTCGAAAGGTGATTTTTGATATGCGTGGCCTGTGGGCAGATGAGCGGGTGGATGGGAACTTATGGCCGCAACATAAACCGCTGTATCGTTGGATATTCCGTTACTTCCGCAGAAAGGAAAAGGAGTTTGTGCAGCAAAGTGATGCCTTGGTTTCCCTCACACAAGACGGGATTAAGGCCCTTTCGGAACGGTACGGTTCACGTATTCTGGAAAATAAATCAACCGTTATTCCCTGTTGTGTTGATTCGGAGTTATTTCAACCAGAGAACCCACCATTGAACCTAAAACGTTCCTTAGGTATACCAGAGGGGGGCAAGGTATTAATTCATGTGGGCTCCGTGGGAACGTGGTATCGCTTGGATCAAGAACTTGTTTTTTTTAATGCCTTATCTGCGCTGGATCCCACGTGGTATTTTTTGATTCTCACCAAAGATACAACTGCAGCGGCAGCAATCGTTAATTCAACTCAATCGCTTTCCTCCCGTGTGGTCATTCACAGTGCACCCCATCATGAGGTGCCTTCATTCCTTAATTTGGCCCAAGCGAGCATTCAATTCATAGAGCCGGCGTTTTCTAAACGCGCCTCGTCACCGGTTAAATTAGGAGAGTCCTTGGCGATGGGAGTACCTGTGATTGCCAATGCAGGCATCGGTGATTCGCAGGCCCTAATCCAAGAGGGTCTCGCCGGGTTATGCATAAGCTCCTGGGATGATATTCCTTCCGCGGTAGCGGATTTTCAACGTATGCGCTTTGACTCAAATGCCATTCGAGAATATGCCATAAAAACCTTAGGACTTGAGCAGGGCATTGCAGCATATCAAGAGGTTTACACAAAAATCCTTCCCCATGATTAAGGTGGCTATTCTTTGTCCGTACCCCATGGGTGAAGCACCTTCGCAACGTTTTAGGGTAGAGCAGTATCTCTCGTGGTTGGGTACTCAGCACATTCATACCACCTCGTATCCCTTTTTAAGTTCAAGTGCTTGGGAGATCTTTTATCAGTCGAATAAGCCCTTAGCCAAATCATTTCAAATCCTGCTGGGTTTCATTCGACGCTTTGCGCTCTTGGCCAGATTGTTTGCTGTGGATTTTGTATTCATTCATCGCGAGGCAGCACCGGTCGGACCTCCGATTTTTGAGTGGCTAATCGCTAAGGTGTTAAGAAAACGAATTGTGTATGATTTTGATGATGCCATTTGGTTGCCAAATTACAGCAAACAACATCGGTTCATTCACCGCTTGAAAGCGTATTGGAAAGTAAAATTCATTATTCGTTGGGCATACCGAGTTTCTGTTGGAAATGAATTTTTAGCTTCATATGCGTTAAGGTATAATGCACGTGTGGATGTTATTCCCACGACCATTGACATGGATTATCATGCGTTACATGCGGATCCTACGCGTCCCACTGTTCCAATCATTGGTTGGACCGGAACGCATACTACCGTGGATTATTTAAAACCAATCGTTCCAGCCTTAGAAAAATTAGCCGCTGTTCATGCCTTTGAATTTGTAGTGATTTCCAATGAGCCGCCATCCTTTTCCATCCCAAATCTGCGGTTTGTGCGCTGGAATAAATCAACCGAAATTGAAGACTTAAGTCAGTTTTCAATTGGGGTTATGCCCCTTGAGGATACGGAATGGGCTAAGGGGAAATGTGGATTTAAGGCCTTGCAATATATGGCGCTTGGGATTCCTACCATCGCCGCTAATGTAGGGGTGAATTCGTCGATTATAACACATGGTCAAGATGGATTTATCGCCCAAACCACGGAGGATTGGTTTGAATTCATGAATGCCTTACTTTCTGACCCATCGCGTGGAAGAATGCTCGGTGCTAATGCGCAAGCATGCATTCGGGACCGGTTTTCTGTGCAAGCCAATCAAGAAAAATACCGCTCACTTTTTACACCATGAAATTACTCGGGGTTCTTTTACTTTGCTGCCAGACAATCACATGTATTGGTCAATCCAATATCGATGTTCAGCATTATTTATTAAATGTTGGCTTATCCAAAGATTCCAAAAAAATTAACTTGAATGAATCCATAGACATTCATCTAGCGCAACCAACCTCTACGTTGTCGCTGGATTTAATGGGTCCGCAGAAAGATAAAGGAGGCATGAAGGTAATAAGCGTTTCAGCGCCTTATCAATATTTATCCTGGCGACAAACGGCAGAACAAGTGCACATTGATTTACCGGATCAACTACAACGCGGTGACATCCAACTATTTATTCAACTAAGTGGGGAGCCAAGTGATGGGTTAGTTATTGGAGTAAATAAATATGGCGACCCTACTGTTTTTGCAGATAATTGGCCAAATCGAGCCCGCTATTGGTATGCATGCAATGACCATCCATCTGATAAAGCTACCTACGATTTTATTGTGGAAGCCCCCGAAGACATGTCGGTTGTTGCCAATGGAAGTTTGTTGTCTAAAACACCAAAAACAGACCGCAATGCCTTGGAATGGGCCTTTCGTATGGAAGAGCCTATTTCTACGAAGGTCGCAGTAATTGGTGCGGCGACCTTGGTTACCAAAGAACTTGGTGTGGTAAATGGTGTTCCTATAACCGCTTCGGTCTACCCCTTAGACAGCATTAAAGGGTTTTCCACCTTTCGTGTAGCTCCAGTAATCCTATCGTTTTTTTCTAATATAATTGGTGAATATCCCTTCTCGAATTTGAATAATGTGCAATCGACAACGCGTTACGGGGGCATGGAAAATGCGGGTTGTATTTTCTACGATGAAAAGGCACTGAATGCAGACATACGAAGTACCCACTTGGTGGCTCATGAAATCGCGCATCAGTGGTTTGGAAACACCGTTACAGAAAGTGATTGGCCACATTTGTGGCTCAGCGAGGGCTTTGCTACGTACCTTACCAATGTTTACATTCAATATTCCGAAGGAGAAATTGCGTTCTTAGCGCAAATGGCTCAAGATCGCAAAAAGGTCATTCGTTTTCATGAATCCTTTAAAAATCCACTGGTAGATTCCCTTACCACCAATCTCAATTTACTACTTAATCCCAATGCTTATCAGAAAGGAGCCTGGATTTTACACATGCTTCGTCATGAAATGGGAGATTCTGCCTTTTTTCTTGGCCTTAGGGATTATTATGCAAGGTATAAGTTCCGAAATGCCAATTCATTAGACTTTTTCAGAGAGATGCAGCTCCATACCCCAAAAGACTTAACGCATTTTCGTGCGCAATGGGTATACCGGGAAGGGCATCCAATCTTGAAAGAAGTTTCTCAAGGCACTGAAGTTCTTGTGCTCAAACAGACCCAACAGGAATTGTTTTCATTTCCCTTGGAAATTAATTTCAAGGACCCATTAGGCAACATCGAGCAGGTTGAGGTGTTTGTAAAAGACCGAGAGGTAAGCGTGTTGGTGCCGCAAGGCATGCGCGGTAAGCAATGGGAATACGTCCTTGATCCTACCGTTAGATTGTTATTTGAAGTAAGAGATTGATTGCTC
>DBCM01000106.1 GCA_002293045.1 Flavobacteriales bacterium UBA958
AGATTAAACGATTCAATTATACTATTTTCAATGGAGGGCAAGGAGGATTTTGACATGGATTATACGGAATTCAGTAAGCGGTCAAAACTTACAGAGGAAGATTATTACATTAGTGAAGAAGGTTTTATTGTATTTAAAGAGGCCTATCATCTAAAACGTGGTTATTGTTGTAAAAGTAACTGCAAACATTGTCCGTATGGTTACAATCCGAAAACTGGCGACATTAAGCAATAATTCCTTGTTCCGGATATTTCCCTTTAAATTGTCCGAGCTTCCGTTTGATTGCTAGGATGTCTGCATCTACGTCACCCGTAGGATGAAAAACTTCTAAAAATCCACCCGTTTTTGAGGGAAAATCAATAAATGCTAACAGAATTGGCACTTCTGCCTTAAGTGCCAAGTAATAAAATCCTTTTTTCCAATTTGGATTGTAACTGCGTGTTCCTTCCGGAGTAAAAACCACAAATAGCTGCTCTTTTTCTTGGAATAGGGTCGAAACGTAATTCACCATGTTGTTATTTTTACTCCGATCCACGGGAATAGCACCCAAGGCCTTCAGCAATACCCCTAAAGGAAAAAAGAAAAGATCTTTCTTTACCAGATACCTACCTTGCAAGTGCATCATATAAAACGCTAACCTTCCGAAGATAAAATCCCAATTTGATGTGTGGGGCCCCATCACCACCACCGCTTTCTTTAATCCCTCAGGTTTCCACAAGGAAATATTCCAACCAAAGAGCTTCAAAAACTTATGAACTAATTTTCGCATCGTACAAATGTAATCAAAAGGCTTTTCTATACCTTTGTAAATATGAAAGTTGCGCAACGATTTATTGCCATTGTTCTCATTTTTATGATTTGGATTTTAGCATTCAGTTACGTGCATTCCATTCACCGTCAAAGCACCGTTTCCGCGATTCCCTGTCCTGAAAAAACCATTGGGATCGTGAAGATAAATTCGAGAGATATTTTCTCGAAAATTCTATTTGACTATTCGTTCCGAAATAAGGATGCTAAAATGATTAAGACGGTATCTGAATACTATCAAAACTGGGCGCAAGATACCAGCGCAGCAAGGTACCCCATTGATTTTTCTGAAAATTTCTGCTTCATTAAATTGAAATTAAATCAAGAAATCATTTGGGTTTTAGCGGGAAAATCGATTTCCAACAATGCCTCTTTTAATGGTTTTATTCGAAAGGGATTTTATTATGAGATCGTAAGTAAGGATAAGGAAAAAGCAGCAATCCTGCAACAACAACTCATGAATGGATCGTGGTTTTTAAGTGAATTCAATCCGAACAAGGCACTCACCTATGAACTCATCAATAACAAACAGCTGAAAAACGAATATGTCTTTTCACTGAGAACACAAGAATTAGCATTTAGTTTCAAGGCGCGCAGGACCACAACCATGATCGTGCCCGATAGCACCCGGAGCTTTTTCCATATTTCAACTCGCTTAAATCGCGGAAGTTTTCTACCTGAAAAATATGCAGACTTGGATGTATTAACGGATAAATTAGCGGGATTTTCCTTTAACTACTATGGAGCGCGTTACATCAATGATGCGGAACGAGGCACCTACATAGACACTGAATTCGACTTATTGTTTAATTTTTCTAAAAAAACAAAGCCCACCGAATTAACCAAAATATTACGCAAGGTAGCCAAGGAAGACGTTCGAGTAGAATCGGATTGGATTTACTTAAATCGCGCGCGTTATCGACTGAAAGCCATCAATGATTCAACCATTTTTATCGGTAAAAACAACCCTAAACTTTCGCAGACGAAAGCCGCATATTCAATGCGGGGAAAACCTCAAGTGTTAACTGAAATTAAAGATTTGGGATGGACAGGTGGGTTGTTGGAATTAATCCCAGAATACCGGGCACTTAAAGACTTTTCACAATCCGTTGAATCCATTCAAATGCACATGGCTTGCGATAAGAATACATGCACGCACCAAGTATCGAAACAAAACACATGTCAGAAAAACATGCAACACATTCGCATAAAGTTCAAGCCGGGTTCAAATGCGCGTTTAGAAACGTTCCGTGTATTACTTACCATGGCCAACGCCTACCAGTTTCAGCCAGATTAATCCCCAATAATTACGGCTATTTGTACAGGCTCCACCACCAATAAACCCAAGTTACTTTTTGTCGTGATCCACAGTTTTTCGTCTCCAGACACGTCCATGGATATAAATGATCCCGTCAACCATTTAACCCAAGTATTTCCGTGGTCCGTTGATAAATCGATGCCATTTAACCCACAGGCATACGTCACCCCTTGAACGTGAATTACATCGGAACGATATCCAAAGGGCGGCTCAGCAGCTTCTTTCCATGTTTTACCGCCGTTGCTGGTAATATAACACACCGAAGACCGCCGATTTGGTAATTGATAATTTCCGCCAACCACCACCATGTGTTGACGGTCAATCACGCACAGCGAATAGGGCCCCTCCCCTTCTCCGGATTTAAACGGCAGCGCATACGACTTCCACTTTTTACCGAAACGTTTTCCAATAAAAATTCGTGAACGCAATCCGCCTGTTACAAAAATTAAGCGTTTGTCTGCAATGTGTACGGTGGTTCCACTTGCCGCATATCCCGCCTCAGAGGCTTCTGCCTTAATTCCTGGAATTGTTTTCCACGTTAGGCCATAATCTCGTGATAAAAACAAGGAAAACTCTCCGTTAATTGGGTCTCCCATCGCAAACACAAGCGAATCTTTAACCGCTATTCCATCTAAAAACACTCCAAGCCCGTCTGGACGAGGAAACAACACTGGCTGAATGCCCGCATTCAGAAACACTTTACCGGTATCGCCTGTTTGCATCCAAAGCACACCGAGTTTATTCACTTCTACATCCCTGAGTTCAGGCTGCACGAGATTCATAAGAACAAGCTCTTTGGTAATTGGATTATAAGAAAAACAACGACCCTGATTATCTCCTACATAAACAAACGCGGAGTGACACCGTAAGGCTCTTGCATGCGCTGTATGCGTAAACGTATCTAATTCAATCAGTTCCTGAGCGGAAACAAGGTTGAGTGCTCCTAAACACAGCAATAAGACGAGGCTGCGCACCTATTTACCGAATGAAAAGTAATTCACGGAATTTAGGCAAAGGCCAAAGCTCATCTTCAACAATAAGCTCTAACTTATCCGCATGATAGCGTATTTCATCAAAATGCACTTTTACTTTATCACAATACGCCAAGGCTTTTTTCTCCACATCCTCGATGGAATTTGCTTTTTTACGTTCAGCGAGCATTTTTTCAGACGCCGACTTCATGGCGGTCAGATGCAGGTTCACTTGTTTTAAGATGTCAATTTGTGTGCTTGCCATCGCTTTCCCTTCCTTATCTCCAAATACAGCCATCATCCCTTGAATGTTCTGAATAAGTTTATTCTGATATTCGAGAACCGCTGGAATGATGTTGTTATTCACTAAATCTCCCATTAATCGAGATTCAATTTGTATTTTCAGGACATACCCATCGAATTCAATTTCACGACGAGCTTCTAACTCTCGTGGTGAAAGAACGCCCATCGATTCAAATAACTGCTCAATAGATTTATCGTGGTATGCTTGAAGTGCACGTGGAGTATCTTTTCGGTTACTTAAGCCACGTTTTTCAGCATCTTTAACCCATTCGTCGCCGTACCCATTTCCTTCAAAGCGAATTTTTTTAGACGCCTTAATCAACACTTGAAGTTCTTTAAGAATCGCTTCATCCTTCCCTTCGCCTTTATTGATTCGGGCATCAACTGCCTTTTTAAATTTGATTAATTGGTTAGCAACTATGGTGTTAATAACAATCATAGCCGACGCGCAATTCGCAGAAGAACCCACGGCACGGAATTCAAACTTATTCCCCGTAAACGCAAAAGGTGAAGTTCGGTTTCTGTCGGTGTTATCTAGTAAAATCTGTGGGATTTTACCAATGTTTAATTTTAACTCCGTTTTATCTTGAGGCGTCATTTTCCCGGCCTTGATGTTTTTCTCTAAATCGTCTAACAAGGTGGTTAGTGAACTTCCAATAAACGCCGAAATAATCGCTGGAGGTGCTTCATTTGCTCCCAAACGGTGGTCATTTCCGGCCGACGCAATCGATGCTCGAAGTAAATCAGCATTATCATGAATCGCCATGATGGTATTCACGAAAAAGGTCAAAAACTGTAGGTTGCTCTTTGGATTTTTTCCTGGCGCCAAAAGGTTAACCCCGGTATTTGTTCCTAAAGACCAATTGTTATGTTTTCCGGAACCATTCACACCCGCAAACGGTTTTTCATGAAGCAACACGCGAAAGTCATGCTTTCTCGCAATTTTCTCCATTAAATCCATCAATAAGAGGTTGTGGTCATTTGCCAAATTACATTCTTCGAAAATTGGTGCGCATTCGAATTGATTTGGCGCTACCTCATTGTGTCGCGTTGTAACTGGAATCCCTAAGCGCAACGACTCCATTTCAAACTCACGCATGAACGCATTAACACGCTCAGGAATTGACCCGAAATAGTGGTCCTCTAACTGCTGTCCTTTAGCAGGGGCATGACCAAACAGCGCACGGCCTGTCATCATTAAATCCGGACGCGCATTAAATAGCGCTTGATCAACTAAGAAATATTCCTGTTCCCACCCTAGGGTGGCAATTACTTTGTTTACGTTCTTGTCGAAGTACTGACACACATCAACCGCTGCTTTGTCAATACAATTCAACGCACGAAGAAGTGGTGTTTTGTAATCTAAGGATTCTCCAGTATATGAAATAAAGATGGTAGGAATGCAAAGCGTTTTTCCGATTAAAAAGGCTGGTGATGAAGGATCCCAAGCGGTGTATCCACGAGCCTCAAAGGTATTTCGAATTCCTCCGTTAGGAAACGAAGAGGCATCTGGTTCTTGCTGAACCAACATATCACCATCAAATCGTTCGATGGCGCGCCCCGGTCCAATTGGCTTTAAAAAGGCATCGTGTTTTTCGGCTGTTGTTCCAGTAAGTGGCTGAAACCAGTGGGTATAATGGGTCGCACCTTTGGACAAAGCCCAATCTTTCATGGCTGTGGCTACTTGATCCGCTAATTTACGGTCTAATCGCGCTCCCGAATTAATGGCCTCCATCATCGATTTATACGTATCGGAAGGCAAGTATTCTCGCATTACATCACTGTGAAAAACAAGCGTTCCGAAAAGATCAGAAAGTTTTCCGTCTAATTCTACCGATTTTGGAGTTCTATTGAGTACATCATTGTACGCATTCAGCCGTTTTGTTGCCATAAAATTTAATTTTTGACAAAATTACCCCAATTTTTTAATCCAAGGCGTAAAAATTATTGACATTTTTTAAACATACCCCCTATTTTTTAGGGGTAACAAAAGAAAAATTGAATTTTAAGCAAAGTATCATTCAACTTTAAGATAATTGTAACTTTGTGTATGCGATGGATAGTATTTCTCAGTATTTCCCTTTTAGTATATTCTTGCGCTAATGATCAAGAGGTCAAGCTGCGAAACTTCGTCAAGAACAAGCATAACCTTCCCAATCCTAAACGATTTTCTGGATTGGGTCACACATGGACCATGTCAGGTTGGTTCAGCAAACAAGAGGCAAACGAGTATGCTTACCCTGACCTTAAAACGATTTGTATTGCACGGAAGAACATTGGATACACGTTAGAGTCTTTGAGTTTATACCTGACCATAGAGGATTTTAATGTAGAGGAATTAGAAGAGGTTCATTTTATCCAAGGCAAGGGAACCAAATTCGCTTCGTTGAAACAGCATTATTTAGATCGCCTTGAAGCCTCAAACAGCTATTCCCTGTTTCGCCATAGCATACCACAAACAGTCAAAAACAGGCATGGATTTAAAGTTCAACTCTATCATCTATCCCTTGAACCTCTAGAGGACTATTACACGAGTGGCAATGGATTTCTTGCGGTAATGCAGCGCAGAAATGAGTATGTGGTCATTCAATGGTATGGATCCGAAATTGCCAACGCCTACCTTGCGGATGATTTCACACGAATTCTTCAAAATTTCGATTAGGGTTCATGGACTTCATTTCCTATTTACAAACCATTGAAATTAATGAGTCAGACCACTTACCGATGTTACCCCTGGGACGCATGCTTTCCAGTGAGGCATTAAAAACAATGGATAGCCCCCGTGAATCGGCCGTTGGAGTTCATTGTTACAAAAACCAAGAAGCACACTACGAAATCTTATTAATCCAACGCAGTGAATACCAAGGAAAACACAGCGGACAGATTGCTTTTCCTGGAGGAAAAATGGAACCCAATGATTCAGACCTTAAGCATACCGCTCGACGTGAATGCCACGAAGAAATTGGAATAGCACCAGAGGCTGGTGACTTCATACGAAGTTTAAGTCCGGTATATATTCCTGTTTCAAACTTCAAAATGACTCCATTTTTCTTTTACCATGAACATCCTCCGGCACTTCAATTAAATGAACGAGAAGTTCAACAAATCATACCTTTAACGTTAGAAAACCTCACCTTTAACCTTTCGATTGAACACCGAGAACTTTCCGCAGAGGTAAACTCTTTGTTTACACGACGTGTTCCGGGATTCTCCCACGGCCCCCATTGGATTTGGGGAGCCACGGCCCTGGTCTTGAATCAGTTAAAAACTGCTTATTTGGAGTGGAATCAAAAAAGCCGTTGACGAATCAACGGCTTTCTCAAACCAATTTTAACAATTAAACCTAACTACTATGAATAGTTCTACAAAGGTACACGCTGAAGTTTAATTTAACTCCGTGTGAATTTTAAAGAATGTTAAGACTTAAAGGCAACTGTCATTTCCCGTTTTCCTGGGGGCCCTGGTCTTGATTCCACCTTGAATCCGACCGATTTTAAATCCCTTTTCACCTGACCCTTTGCGCAATACGTAACCAGTATTCCATCCGATTTCAAGGCCTTAAATGCTATCTCAAAATTACCAATGGTCCACATTTCTTCTTGCGCCCTTGGTCCGAAGGCATCATAAAAAATTATATCAAAGGAATCTTCCAACGAAAGATCTGCCCAAAACGCATGAATTGGCGCCAAGGTAAAATGATCCAACGATTTTGTCTCCCCATAATAAAGCGAACTGAAAAACGATAGTACATCCTGCTTATTCACTCCGATTTCCGTTAAACACGTCTTAATTACCTCGCCATCTACCGGATATGCCTCTACCCCGCAATACCAAACTTCAATGTGATGTTTCTTCGCCCATTCGTAGGTTAAATAGGCGTTAAGTGCAGTACCCAAACCCATTTCCAAGACGCGAATTGACTTTTTATTCGACAATATCTCGAGGCCGTTCTGAATAAACACATGGTTTGCTTCTTGAAGCGCTCCATGGATGGAATGGTAATGTTCGTCTAGCTCGGGAACATATAAGGTATAGGAACCGTCAGCCGTTTTAGTGAGGGATCTTTTCATTTTTTTCGAGCGACCATGATTCCATCGCGAATTGGCAACAAGATGTTCTCTACGCGATCGTCCGCATGAATTACTTCATTGTAGCGGCGAAGGATTTCGGTTTCGCGGTCTGTTGCGGCTGGATCAATCACTTTACCCGACCATAAGATGTTATCCGCTAAAATGATTCCTCCTGGATTCATTCGCTCAATTACCAGCTCATAATAATTTAGATAGTTCTTTTTATCTGCGTCAATGAATACTAAATCCCACATTTCTGGAAACGTCGGAATTAATTCCATGGCATCACCGATGTGGTATTCAATGTGATTTTTATAGGTAGAGTCATTAAAATAGGATTGTACTCGAGCCTGTAATTCTTCATTAACATCAATGGTAATTAACGTTCCGTCAACCGCTAAGCCTTCGGCCAAGCAAAGCGCTGAATACCCCGTGTAGGTTCCGATTTCAAGAATTCGTTTAGGTTGTAATAAGCGGGAAAGCAAGGACAATACCCTACCCTGAAGATGACCACTCAACATTCGCGGTTGTAACACTTCGAGGTGGGTTTCTCGATTTATCCGTGCAAGCAACTCGGATTCTGGACTCGTATGGCTTCCTGCGTAATGCTCTAATTCCGGTGAAATAAAGTTCATGGAACAAAGTTACCGCTTTCCATATTGGAATGAAAAGAACACATTTGTTTTTTCTACCTTTGCAACTCATTGCATACCTATATGACCGTTTCTGAAATACGCCAACAGTTTTTTGATTTTTTCGAGCGCAAAGGACACGCAATTGTCTCCTCGGCACCGCTTGTAATTAAAAATGACCCTACCCTGCTCTTTACGAATGCGGGAATGAATCAATTCAAGGATTACTTCCTCGGGAATGAAACGGCACCAGTAACTCGGGTTGCCAACGCACAAAAATGCTTGCGCGTATCTGGAAAACATAATGATTTAGAAGAAGTTGGAGTAGACACCTACCATCATACCTTATTTGAAATGCTTGGGAATTGGTCCTTTGGTGATTATTTCAAAAAGGAAGCCATTGAATGGGCCTGGGAACTTTTGACCGAGGTGTACAAACTCAACCCGCAAGATTTATATGTCACCGTGTTCGAAGGAGACGAAACCGATAAGGTACCGATGGATGCTGAATCCAACGAATTATGGAGCAAACTTATTGACCCTTCGCATATTTTATTGGCATCAAAAAAGGATAATTTTTGGGAGATGGGCGATACCGGCCCCTGCGGTCCGTGCACAGAAATACATGTAGACTTAAGAAGTACAGAAGAAAAATCAAAAATTTCTGGTGCGTCGCTTGTTAATAATGACCATCCGCAGGTGGTAGAAATTTGGAACTTGGTTTTCATGCAATTCAACCGCAAGGCTAACGGAAGCTTAGAACCGCTTCCCGCAACGCATGTGGATACAGGGATGGGTCTCGAGCGCTTAGCGATGGCCCTTCAAGCTAAACAAAGCAACTACGATAGTGATTTGTTTCAAGCGCTAATTCAGCACATGGAAAAACGCGCAGGTAAAACGTATGGAAAATCAGAACCAACGGATATCGCGTTGCGTGTGATTGCCGACCATATCCGAGCGATTGCTTTTTCAATAGCAGACGGTCAGCTACCAGCGAATAATGGTGCAGGCTATGTAATTCGAAGAATTTTACGTCGCGCGGTTCGCTACGGATATCAAACCCTGGAATTGAAAGAGCCCTTTCTTTTCACCCTAATTCCGGTGCTTGTAGAACAAATGGGCCATCCATACACGGAATTAATTGCTCAAGAAGACTTAATCACCAAGGTAATTCGGGAGGAAGAGTTAAGCTTTTTCAGAACCTTAGAGCAAGGAATTAAACGCATGGATCTTTTGATGGAGGCAACTCGAGGTCAAAACAATAACACCCTTGAAGGCACTGCTGTATTTGAATTATATGATACCTATGGGTTTCCCTTAGACCTTATTCAACTGATAGGCCGTGAGCATGGTTTTTCCGTAGATGAAACCGGATTTAATCAAGAATTAACGAAACAAAAGGAGCGATCTCGCGCGGCTACAGGAATTGAAACGGACGACTGGCAGCAAGTGAATGAAGAACATCCAACGGAATTCATTGGATATGATGTAACGCAGTGCGACACCACCATCATCAGATACCGAAAAGTAACTCAGAAACAACGTGAATTCTATCAGTTGGTGCTTAGTCAAACACCCTTTTATGCGGAAAGCGGCGGACAAGTTGGCGATACCGGATGGTTAATCGATGCTCAGGGAAATAAAACCCGAATATTCGATGTAAAAAAAGAAAACAACTTAATGGTGCATTTATGTGAATCTTTACCCGCGTATCTAAACGATACATTTAGTGCGCAAATCGACCTGAATCGAAGAGTAAATATTCAAAAAAACCACAGCGCTACGCATTTATTGCACCACGCATTGCGCAGCGTACTGGGAACGCATGTAGAGCAAAAAGGATCCTTGGTTGGACCCGACTATCTTCGATTTGATTTTTCGCATTTTGCGAAAGTAACGGATGAAGAAATGGAACAGGTTGTTTCGCTCATGGAACAACAAATTTCGGTTAACATTTCGCTGAACGAACAACGAAATACCCCAATTAATGAAGCGCAAGCCATGGGTGCAATGGCCTTATTTGGAGAAAAATACGGTGAGTTGGTCCGAGTAATTCAATTTGGAGAATCCATTGAATTGTGTGGCGGTACTCATGTGAAGTCAACGGGTGAAATCGGGTTAATTCACATCCAATCTGAAGCGGCTGTAGCTGCAGGAATTCGACGCATTGAAGTAATTACTGGTCAAGCGGCTGAAGCCTATTATAAGCAGGAATCTGCGATTATGGCTGAGGTACGTACGATGTTTAAAAATCCAAAAGATGTACTCAAAAGCATTCAGGATTTAATGGATCAAAACCAAGGATTAGGAAAAGAAATTGACGGATTAATCAAGGAGCGAAACAAAGGGATCAAGCGTGAGTTAGAAAGCAAGCTTGAAGAAATCAATGGAATTCCATGCCTATGTCAAGAAGTATCCATTGACAGCAACTCAGTAAAAGACATCTTGTTTCAGCTGAAAGGACAATATCCCAGCTTTGTTGGAATCATTGGAAATATCGATGGCGATAAATGTGGGCTAAGCGTAATCATTTCTGATGATTTAGTGGCATCCAAGGCATGGAACGCTACGCAATGGATTAGAGAAGTAGCGCCAATGATTCAAGGCGGCGGCGGCGGTCAACCCTTCTTTGCTACTGCAGGCGGTAAAAACCCAAGTGGAATCAAAAGCGCGTTGTCAGCACTAAAAAACAAGGTATAAGCATTGAGTTCGATTGAGATCACGGTAGCCATTTGTACATACAACCGAGAACGGTATTTACCTCAGTTGTTTAAATCCATATTGCGACAAACCTTAGCTCCTGAACGTTTTGAAATTATCTTAATAGACAATAATTCGCCAGGGAATACCCACGAACTTTTTACGCAATTTTCACACTCGAACCCCTCGCATCATACACACTATGTCCTTGAAACGAACCAAGGCTTATCCCATGCTAGAAATCGCGCCATCAAAGAATCCTCAGCGCCAATCATTACCTTTTTAGATGATGACGCATTCATTGATGAACATTATTTAAGTGTACTCCTCGAATCGTTCAATAAGCACCCTGAGTGTGGCTGCATTGGCGGACCAATACTCCTTCATTATGAAGAGATTAAACCGAGCTGGGAAAACCTTTACTTGAATTCTTTACTTGGGTACTTTAACAAAGGGGAAACTGCTTTCTACTTCAATAGAACAGATTATCCGCGTGGGTCAAACATGGCCTTTAGAAACTTAGTGTTTGAAAAAGCAGGCGTGTTCAATGTTACCTTAGGTCGAATTGGTAACAACTTATTTGGCGGAGAGGAAAAAGACCAATTTAATCGTATTTATGAGGCCGGAATTCCTGTACTTTATGAACCCCGAGCCATCGTACATCATTGTGTTCCAAGGGAACGAACCACCTTTACATTCATCAAAAAACAAGCCTTAGGGACTGGGGTAAGCGAGCGGTTACGCAGTAAAAACGAAGGATTAATAAGCTACACAAAACGCTTGCTTAAAGAAGGTATAAAATGGTGCGGGAGTATCGCACTTTGGTTTCTTTACGCGCTACAATTCAAATTTGCCAAAGGAAACATGATACTTTTCTTTCGATTTTGGGTAACCCGTGGCCTTCTTTTTAAGTATGACAAGGCATGAAAATTCTGTTGTGCATACAATCTTTCATTGTTGGTTTGATTCAAACCAAACTGAGCGCTCTCAGAATTCTCTTACAAAGTAATTTTATAGGAATTATTCAACAAGAATCACAAACAAAACCCTTGTTGATCTTAGGCAATGGACCATCCCTCAACGATACGCTAAGCAACAATCCAGCAGCTACGCTTCAAGGATTTGATTTAATGGCCGTGAATGCGGCAGCTTGCAGTGAACAATTCAGCGCGCTTCAACCCAAATTATACATATTAAACGCCGTCACCTATTTTCAGAACGATTCCGAATTATCTCCATTTTACATTCAAGCGAAAAACGATTTATTTGAAGCCTTGAAAGAAAAAACCAGGTGGAACATGACCTTACTTGTTCCGTTTCGTGCAAAGAAAAGCATTGATTTTCAGATGCTCATAACATCGAACCCAAATTTAAACGTCGGCTATTTCAATCAAACACCGGTGGAGGGACTTAGCTTTTGGTCGCACAGTTGGTACAATCTAGGCTGGGGAATGCCACGGCCACACAACGTGCTCATTCCTGGAATTATGGTTGGAATTCGGTTGGGATATAAAACCATTGGCATCGTTGGTGCAGATCATTCCTGGCTCGCTGACCTTTCTGTTAATGAAAACAATGAAGCCCTCTTACGTCATGTGCATTATTATGCCACCGACGGAACACAACCCATGAAGGTGGAAGATCGAATAGATCGTCCGCGAAAACTGCATGAAATTATTCACAAGTTTTATTTGTCCTTTAAAGGATATTGGCAGATTAAGACATATGCCAAGGCAAAGCAAGTGTCCATAATTAATGCAAGCAGTACAAGCATGATTGATGCCTTTGATCGAAAAACCTTAGGACAGATGCTCAGCGCAAGCGATAAAAATTAATGTAACTTTACCTCAATGAAAGACAGATCCATATTAATCACTGGCGGAACCGGTTCCCTTGGTAAGGCCTTAACTAGACATATTCTAACTACCTACCCTGAAGTTAAACGCCTTGTTATCTATTCCAGAGATGAACAAAAGCAGTTTGAAATGGAACAAGAATTCCCTTTAGCCAAATATCCTCAAATCAGATACTTCATTGGTGATGTGCGAGATGGAGAGCGTTTGGAACGTGCATTTGAAGGCATTGATAGCGTTATTCATGCCGCGGCAATGAAACATGTTCACATTGCGGAGTATAACCCGGATGAATGCGTAAAAACAAACGTCGGCGGAGCAGAAAATGTCATTAAAGCTGCCTTAAAATCACAGGTGAAAGATGTAGTGGCCTTATCAACGGATAAAGCGTGTGCGCCGATAAATTTATACGGGGCGACCAAATTAACCTCGGATAAACTTTTCGTGGCGGCGAATAATATTAGAGGAAAACGAGACATTAAATTTTCCGTGGTACGCTATGGCAATGTCATGGGATCGAATGGGTCAGTTATTCCTTTTTTCATAAAGCGAAAACAACTGGATGGTGTCTTACCGATAACCGTTGCTGAAATGACCCGATTTAACATCTCATTACAAGAAGGCGTAGATATGGTCATGCACGCACTGGAGCATGCCTGGGGAGGAGAGATTTTTGTTCCTAAAATACCTTCATACCGAATCACGGATGTTGCTGAAGCCATAGGTCCGACCTGTGAAAAGCCAATCATCGGAATCCGTCCGGGAGAAAAAATTCATGAAGAGATGATTAGCGCTTCGGATTCATTCTTTACCTATGATTTAGGTAAATACTATACCATTATTCCACAAGCACCGATTTGGAACCTTAAGGACTATATCAGTTCAAACGCTGCACAAAAAGTTACGGAAGGGTTTTCGTACAATTCAAAAGACAATACGGATTGGGAAACCATTGATAGCTTGAGAGAGAAAATCAAAACCTACGTAGGCGAATTTTAAGTGAAATGACCTTACTTGAATTTATTTCCGCCTTTGATGCAGAAGGGTCCATTGTACTTTTGGAAGGAAAGCGAAAAGTAAGCCCCGTAGATGAAGCCAATCTGACTGCCTTAGGAAAATTACTTGCCCAAAAAACGAAATATATTCAATTTAGGAGTGGAAACGCTCCCGGTGCAGATGCACTCTTTACGGCGGGTGTTGCAGCAATCGATGCAAATCGCATTGAATTAATCCTACCCTATAACGCGCATCGAAAAAAAGAAGCGAAATCATACAAAAGCCATTCCCTAGAGAACATGCCCTTGGTAAATGAACAAGCATTGATTTACGAAACCAAGAAAAACAAAAAAATGGCACGATTGGTAGATAAATATGTGCAAGGGGATCGAGATCAATATGCCATGAAAGCTGCCTATATTCTAAGGGATACAGTTAAGGTCATTGGCACCACTGAAATCCCAGGAATTCGAGTTGGAATATTCTATGAAGACCTAGAAAACCCTGGACAAGGAGGCACTGGTCACACCATTAACGTGTGTCAATCGAATGGTATACCCGTGATTGATCAAGGTATATGGAAACAATGGCTTGAACCGTTGGACTAAAAAAAAATAGTATATTCACAACCATATTTGGCGGAACTGAAAAGCCTTACGAGTAAGAAAACTAAACTAACTTAATTATGAATTATTATTTAAAAGTGTTACAAAATTATGCCAATTTCAATGGCAGAGCGAGAAGAGCAGAATATTGGTATTTCGTTCTTTTCAACATGATTGCATCCATCATTGTAGGAATTATTGGAGGCTTAATTGATTTCGAACTGCTCGGTAATCTTTATTCCTTAGCCGTATTGTTGCCCTCAATTGCGGTTGGCGTGAGAAGAATGCACGACGTAGGTAAAAGTGGTTGGTTTATTCTTATTCCAATTTATAATTTCATTTTAGCAGTTACTGAGGGTGATGCTGGAGAAAATGAATATGGTCCGGACCCTAAAGGACAATCGAGTTCAGATTTACTTGATGCCTAAGGTATCTGATTAATAAAAAATGAACCAAAGGCGGCATTGCCGCCTTTTTTATTTAGATTAACAATGTAACCCGTCAATTACATGGACAAAAAAGATACGCATGAAGATGAACTACAAAAATCCATAGATCGATATAGCGTAAAGCTTATAAAGGTTATTGGCATTATTGCTGCAGCCATGGGATTAATCATTCTTGGCGTATTTTGGTATTGGTTATTAAAAAAACTCTTTTAACACATCATGAGAATAAAGCTCATCGGATCCTTTCTACTGTTTCTATGTTTAAATTTTGTTGCACTTGCCCTTGGCGGATTATTTACGGCGGATGGCGTTTCCTCTGAATGGTATCAATCCTTAGACAAAGCTCCTTGGACTCCTCCGGGGTGGGTGTTCGGAGCTGCATGGACCTTTTTGATGTGCTGTTTTGCCGTGTATATGTCCATTCGTTGGACAAAAGACCAAGACAAGAAAAAAACACTTATGCTCTACAGTATTCAATGGGTATTGAATGTTTCGTGGAATCCCATATTTTTCTATTTCCATCAAAATCTGCTTGGTTTAGTTGATATCACCTTGCTTCTATTGACTGTAATTTTTATGGGAATATCAACGCTGCGCACCATGAGATTTCACACCCTTTGGATTTTGCCATATGTGCTTTGGTTAGCGATTGCAACTTCGTTGAATGCGTACATACTTTTTTTTAACTAGGATACGAAGGCGTTTGGCTGCATAGATTTTTCTTAACTTCGTATTTCATGATCGAAGCCCCATACATTATTCTCGAGCTCGCCAATACACACGGAGGAGATAAAACCTACATGCATTCCTTAATTGACGCGTTTGCTACGTATCAAGGGAATTATGGCATGAAATTCCAACCGCTTTCGCCAGACACCTTGGCCACGCCTGACTTTCAATGGTATCCGGTGTACCAAACCCTTTATTTCAACCCTCAAGAGTGGCAAGAAATCATTCAATTAGCAAAGCAAACCAAAGAGGTTTGGATTGATTTATTTGATCTTTATGGCGTACAAATCGTTTCAGAGAATCTTCCTCATGTTCATGGGATAAAATTCCAGTCGTCTGTTTTACATAATGAAGAAGTGATCTCTGCGCTAAGTAGCCTTGATCTTACACATTGTCGCGTTATCTTGAACATTGCAGCGCAAGAAATTGAGGTTATTAAGCAGCGGATTGATTACATCAAGCACCAGCTCAATCCCAAAGAATTGCTCTTGGAAATCGGCTTTCAGGCCTACCCTACCGAATTGAGCGACAGTGGTTTATCTAAAATCAAACAAATCAACGAAGCATTCGGATTACCGATTGTCTTTGCAGACCACATTGACGGAACAGCAACGGATTCAATCTACCTGCCGATCATGGCATGGTTGCAAGGCGCAACTGTCCTTGAAAAACACGTCATGCTCAGTGATCGTGAAACAAAATACGACCATTTTTCCTCTCAAACACCTGAAACGTTTAATCTATTTTCTACAACCCTAGCACATTATGTTGCTGCAATGCACGCAGAATTTATTAATCCGAGGGAGCGCGATTACTTACAAAAAACAGTGATGATCCCCGTAGTTCGACGAACCTTGAAAGCCGGAGATGTTGTTCATTCGAGTCAAGATTTGTTTTTTCGAAGAAGTGGTAAAGAAGGACTCACCTTAGATGAAATCAAGGCCTTGCAAACGCAACGCATGGTATTAAATAAACAGAAAGACCTGAACGATACCCTTTGTGCTGAAGATTTTAAGCCCGCTAAGGTCGGGGTTATCGTAGCGTGCCGAATGAAATCTTCCCGCCTGAAAGAAAAAGCACTGCTGCCCATTGGAGATTTACCTTCCGTAGAATTTTGCTTGCGCAATGCGTTAAAATTTAAAGGCATTAACCAGGTAATCCTAGCTACATCCACAGAGGCACAGGACCAAATCCTGGAGCGCCATACCTTTGATCCCAAGGTTGGGTTTTATCAGGGTCATCCGGAAGATGTGATGCAACGCTACATTGATGTTTGTGAAGCATACAATTTAGACGTGGTGGTACGAATTACGGCTGACATGCCCTTTGTAGATGATGAAATTTGTTCGTTTCTCTTGGAAGAACACTTTAAATCAGGCGCTGAGTACACGGTAGGTACGGATGCTGCCGTGGGCGTTAACCTTGAAATTTTTAATGTCTCTTGTTTAAAACGTATCAAGGCCTATTTCCCCAATGCCGAATACTCAGAATACATGACCTGGTATTTTCAAAACAATCCAGACCATGTGCGCATTCATAAAGTTGATCTGCCTGAACTCTTTGTTCGGCCCTACAGACTCACCTTGGATTATGAAGAAGATTTAACCTTGTTTAATGAAATTCACGAAGATGTGCTCCCCTTAGCAGGCACCGAAT